>JANWLJ010000222.1 GCA_025450955.1 Polyangium sp. (in: bacteria)
CCTCGCCGCCGCGCTCCGTCCGGGCGGGCGATTGGTGCTCGAGACCCGACACCGCGACAGCGTGGTGAGCTCGCTCGCCCACGGCGGGCCGCCCGGACAGCGCCTCGCCGACGGCACCCTGCTCGTCGAGGAGCCGCGGCTCGATCCCCTCACCAGCCGGATCGAGACCACCTGGTATTGGTACGGCCCGCAAGGTCCGGGCGAAAAGCGCGCTTCGCTGCGCATCTACGCCCCGTCGGAGCTGATCGCGCTCATCGGCGAGGCCGGGCTCGAGCTGGTTTCGCTGCACGCCGGCTGCACCCCCGAGCCGTTTTGCGCCGGCGGCCCCGCGGGCAAAGAGATGAGCCGCCGCATCGGCGTGCTCGCCCGGCGCCCGCTCGCCTGATCGCCCCTGACAGAACCGGTGGATTTCCCCCGGCCCGCTGAACGATACTAGGACCGATGCTGGGGGATCTCGTCGGCCGGCGCTTCCGGCTCGGGGAGCTGGCCGCGTCGGGGGGAATGGGCCGCGTCTATCGCGCCCTCGACGAGCGGACCGGCGCGCCCGCGGCGGTGAAGATCGTGCCGCGCGCAGGGCAGCTCACGAGCGAGCGGTTCAGCCGCGAGGCGCAGCTCCTCTCGCGGCTCGAGCATCCGGCGATCGTCCGCTATCTCGATCACGGCACCGCCGACGGCGGCGAGCTCTATCTGGCGATGGAGTGGCTCGACGGCGAAGATCTCGCGCATCGCCTGAGCGCGCGCCCGCTCGATCTCGGCGAGACCGTCGCGCTCGCGACCCGGGTGGCCGAGGCGCTCGCGTTCGCGCACGAGCGCGGGGTGGTGCATCGCGACATCAAGCCGGCCAACCTGTTTCTCGTCGGTGGCTCGCTCGACGATGTCAAAGTGGTCGACTTCGGGATCGCCCGGCCGATCGGCCTGCGCGAGGTGCGCGGCACCCGCGGCGCGTCGGGCGAGCTGAGCATCACCGGAATTCCGGTCGGCACGCTCGGCTACATGGCGCCCGAGCAGGCGCGCGGCGAGCGCCGCCTCGACGCCCGTGTCGACGTGTTTGCGCTCGGCTGCGTGCTGTTCGAATGTCTGGCGCGCTCGGCGCCATTTGCCGCCGAGCATCCGATCGCCACGCTCGCCAAGATCCTCCTCGAGGAGGCGCCGCCATTGCGCACGCTCTCGCCGCTCGAGGTGCCGGAGTGGCTCGAGGCGCTGATCGCGTCGATGCTCGCGCGCGAGCTCGTACGGCGGCCGCCCGACGGGGGCGCGCTGGTGCGGGCGATCGCGGCCCATCGCGACGAGCGGTCGGCGGCGGCGGGCGGCGTCCGCCTCGCCGAGGCCCCGGCGATCACCACCAGCGAAAAGCGGCTCACCAGCATCGTCGCGCTCAAGCCGGCGGTCGCGCTCGACGGTGACGAGTCGCGGGAGCTCGCCCGCCTGCGCGAGATCGCGCTCGGCTTCGGCGCGCGGCTCGAGCCAATTTTGGGCGGCGCGCTGGTGGCGATCGTGCGCGCCTCGGGGAGCGCGTCGGATCAGGTGGCGCAGGCGGCGCGCTGCGCGCTCGCGCTCGGCGCCGAAGCCGCGGCACTGGCGGTGTCGGTGGCGACCGGCTTCGAGGCGCTCGGCCAGCCGCGCCCGACGGGCGGCGCGATCCAGCGCGCCTTCGAGCAGCTCGACAACGCGGCCGCCGGCGATCGGCGGGTGCGCATCGATGAGCTCACCGCCGGTTTGATCGACGGCGCGTTCGACGTCGAGCGCGACCAGGCGCGCTGGTGGCTCATCCGCCCGCGACGCGAGCCCGCGCCCGGCCGCACCCTGGTCGGCCGATTGACGCCGTTCGTCGGGCGCGAAAAGGAGCTGGCCCTTTTGTGCGCCAGCCTCGACGAGACGATCGCCGAGCGGTCCGCGGGCGCGATGCTGGTGGTCGCGCCGGCGGGAATGGGCAAGTCGCGCTTGCGACACGAGCTGGTGCACGCGGCCCGCGAGCGCCATCCGAGCTTGCAGGTGTGGATCGGCTCTGGCGATGCGGCGCGCCAGCACACTCCGCTCGGGCTGGTCGCCGACGTGATCTCCTCGGCGGCCGGCCTGCGCGACGACGAGCCGCTCTCTTTGCGACGACAGAAGCTGCAAATGCGGATCGCCCGCCGCCTGCGCGGCGACGACATCGCGCGGGTGGCCGAGCTCCTCGGCGAGCTGGCCGGCGTGCCGACCGATGATCCCAGCCTGCTCTTGCAAGGCGCGCGCGACGATCCGCGCCGCATGTGGGAGCAGACTCGCCGCGCGTGGCAAGAGTGGCTCGACGCCGAGCTCGCGGCCGGTCCGATCTTGCTCGTCGTCGAGGACGCGCAGTGGGCCGATCCGCGCAGCGTGCAGGTGCTCGAGGAGAGCTTCGCCCGTCGCGAGCGTCCGCTGTTTCTGTTCGCGGTCGGCAGGCCCGAGGCGGCCGAGCGGTTCGGTCCGGCGTCGCCGGGTTGGCCCCATTTCGAGGAGCTCGGGCTGCAAACGATGCGGCTCCAGCGTCTCGGCCGCCGCGCGAGCGAAGCGCTGGTGCGCAAGGTGCTCGGCGAGGACGCCCACCCGGATCGAATCGCGGCGATCGCCGAGCGCGCGGGCGGCCACGCGTTTTTTCTCGAAGAGCTCTTGCGCGCCGAGGTGGAGGGCCACGGCCAGGACACGCCGGTGACGGTGGTGGCGATGCTGCAAGAGCGGATCGAGCGCTTCGAGACCGACGCGCGCCGGCTGCTCCGCGCGGCGAGCGTGCTCGGGGTCGAGTTCTGTCGCGGCGCGCTGGCCGCGCTCATCGGTGAGGAGAGCGAGCCGGAGCGAATGGAACGCATCGATCGCTGGCTCGAGACCCTGGTCGCGCGCGAGGTGATCGGGCTCGCCGAGAAGCGTCGCTTCGCGCTCGAGGAGACCTACACCTTCCGTCACGATCTGGTGCGCGAGGCGGTCTACGCCACGCTCACCGACGAGGATCGACGGCGCGGTCACGGGCTGGCGGCGCGCTGGCTCGAAGAGCACGGCGAGCGCGACGCGGCGACCTTGGCCGAGCACTACGCGCAGGGCGGCGATCGCGAAAGCGCCGCGCGCTGGTGGATGCACGCCGCCGAGCAGGCCTACGACACCCAGGACTCGGACGGCGCGCTCCGCGACATCGAGCGCGCGATCTCGCTCGGCGTCTCCGGCGAGCCGCTCGGCCGGGTGCGGCGCGTGCAAGCCCAGATCGCGCTCGCCCGCAACAGCTTCCACGAGGTCGAACGGTTCGCCGCCGAGGCGCTCGAGCTTTTGTCTCCCGCCACCACCTTCTGGTTTCACTCGGCGACGCTGCTCGTGACCGTGGCCAGCTTCGGCGTGCAGGGCCGGCTCGGCGAGGTGGTGGGTCGGGTGCTCCAGGCCGGCGAGCCCGGCGGCGACGCGATCGGGATGGCGGCGGTGCGCGCCTGGAGCCTGTGCGCGAACATGCTCTACTTCGCCGGCCAGTACGCGCTCGCGGCCGAGTTCGACGCGCGGCTCGCTCGCGGCGCCGAGCGCGCGATCGCCAACGAGCCGTGCGCCGCGGCGTGGGTCCACTTCGCGCGCCACGTGCGCGCCAGCTATTGCGGCGGCGGTCCCGAGCTCACCGTCGACGAGGCGGCGCGCGCCGCCGAGCTGCTCGAGCAGGCCGGCGACCACGACGTGCTGGTGTTCGTGCGGATCGAGGAGGCCAAGGCCGCCTATTTGATCGGCGATTTCGAGCGCGCCGATCGGCTGCTCCATTTTTGTCTCGACGCGACCGACGGGATGCTGTTTCCCCATGCGCTCACCCAGCACCGGCTGGCGCGGCTGCGCTCGTGGCAGGGCGCGCCCGACGAGGCGCTCGCGCTCCAGCGCGCCGCCAACGCGCTCTTTCAATCGCAAGGGCTGCCGGTCTTTTACGGCGTCGGGCAGAACCAGCTCGCGCTGCTGCTCGCCTCGGGGGGCGAGCTCGAAGCGGCCGCGCGCGCCGCCGAGGAGGCGTCGGCGATCCTCTACGCCGCGCCGCCGGTGCGGGTCTACGCGCTGTGCACCGCCGCCAAGGTGGCGCTCGCCCAGGGCCGCTCCACCGACGGGCTGTCCCTTCTGCGGGAAGCCGAGCAGCATCGCAATTTCTCCGGCCTCATCAACGACGGCGAGTCGCTGTTCGAGCTCGCGTTCCTCGAGACGCTCGAGGCCTGCGGGGAAAGGGACGAGGCGCGCCGCCGCGCCGCCGCCGCAAGAGAGCGGCTGCTGCAGAGGGCGAGCGAGATCGTTCGGCCCGAGTATCGCGAGTCCTTTCTCCATCGCGTGCCCGACAACGCGGAGATCCTGCGACGGGCCGCTGCCTTCGAAGGCCCGATCTCCTGAGGAGTGACCTTGTTCGACGACCCGCGCTGGCTTCCGCTCTTTCGTCTCGCGCTCCGCACGCTCGATCTGCCGCGGCGCTACCTGCCGGAGGTGCCGTGGCTGTCCGAGTTCGTCGCGCTGCCCGACTCCCAGCTCGAGATCGGGCAGGAGTTCGAGCCGCCCGGCGAGCGCGAGCTGATCCACAAGGTGATCGAGGTGCTCGAGGAGCGCCACCGGCGCGAGTATCCGGCCGGGGTGCGCCCGATGCTGCGCGACTTTCACACCAAGGCGCACGGCTGCGTGCTCGCCAAGCTCAAGATCGAGCCCGACCTGCCGAGCGAATATCGCTACGGCGTATTTGCGAATCCCGTCGAATATGACGCGGTCCTGCGCTTCTCGAACGGCCAGCGCCCGATTCAGGCCGATCAGATGCCCACCCCGCACGGGGTCGCGATCAAGTTGTTCGAGGTGCCCGATCCGGCGCGGCCGAATCACCGGGTCACCCAGGACTTTTTGCTCGCCGACTTTCCGGTCAACCTGATCGGCACCGTCGCAGACGCGTTCGAGTTCTACCAGGCCGAAGCGGCGGGAAAGCCGCAGGCCTACTTCATCTCGCCGCTGCCGCTGCGCCATCACCTGCGCGCGGGCCTGATCGGATATCTGTCGGCGGAGACCCCGGTCCACGATCTTTTCGATATCAGCTATTTCAGCCAAACTCCTTATAAGCTCGGCGCCGGCAATGCTTGTAAATATATTCTTCGGCCCACCATCACGCCCACTCCGAATCGCGGGCAGCTGCCGGCCGGCGACAACTATCTCCGCGAGCAGATGCAAAGGAGGCTGCTCGCGTCGAGCGTGTCGTTCGATTTTCTGGTGCAGCGGCAGCTTCATCCGGTGCGGCAGCCGATCGAAGACGCCTCGGTCGAGTGGCGCGAGGACGAGGCGCCGCCACGCAAGGTCGCAACGGTGGTGCTCGAGCGTTACGACTTCGAGCGCCCGTTTACTTCGCCCTGGCGGCAGTGGTGCTGCGAGCGGATCTCCTACAACCCGGGCACCACCCTTCCGGACAGCGCTCCGCTGGGCGGGCTCAATCGCCTGCGCCACGCGGTCTACGATCAGATCTCGATCATGCGCCACCGCGCCAACGGCGTGATTCGCCGCGAGCCAAACAATCCGGATGACTTCGTCTCCAAGACGGGCTGGTGACCGATGAGATACGCCCCCCGCGCGTTCGCGATGGCCACTCCGATTTCGGGCGCGATCGAAAGCCTGTTCCTCCGCGTCTCGATGGGGCTGGCGCGCCAATATCGAAGCTATTCTCCGCTCAAACAGATCGGCACCATTCACGTCGCCGGCTTTGGCTTCGTGCGCGCCCTGCGCGATCGCTTTGGCATCGCGCGCCCTCTCAAAGAGGAGTTTCTGGTGTTCCTCAGCCTCTTCGACGGCAGCTCGGAGCTCTATCTCTCCGATTTCGGCGCCGTGGTTCCGGACGAAATCGATTCCATTTGGGGCAACTGCGTCCGATATCCCGGCGCCCGAAACGGCAAGGCGTTTACCGACTGGATCGACAGCCATCAATTCACCACTCCGAGGCAGGACGAGGTGCGGTCGTATAGTTATTTCGGATATTCCGGGCTGCCGCCGGCGCCCGCCGGCACGCCGCCCGAGCGCACCCTCGCGCTGGTGCCGATGGTGCTGAACGCGCTCGATCTGCGCGAGCGGCTGCGTCGCCTGCGCGAGCTGATGCGGCAGAACCTCGCGCCGAGAGAGATCCTGGCCGCGATGCCAGATCTCCTCTCCGAGCTGCCGATTGGCCTCGAGCTCGACCTCCGATGACCCTCCGATTCGACAATATTCAGAGCGAGATCCTCAAAGGCTATCAGCGGACCGATCACGATCCGATGCCGCGCGCGGCGGTCTATCTCCTCTTCTGGTTCGATCTCACGGGAACGCACGCGGCGCGCGAGCTGATCGCGGCGCTGCTTCCGCGGGTGACTTCGTGTACGCGTTGGACCCCGGAGCTGACCGTCAACCTCGGCTTCACCCACCTCGGCTGGAGCGCGTTCGGGCGCGCGGACTCATTCGACGAGGCCTTCACCAAGGGCATGGATGCGCGCGCCGAGTCGGTGCTCTTCGATCTCGGGGACGCCGCGCCGGACCAGTGGGAATTCTCCGACGGGAGCCGCGGCGCGCAGCCAGGTGTGCACGCGCTGGCGATGATCCAGGGCAGCGATCCGGCGGCGGTCGATCAGGCGGCCCGCGAGATCCGCGCCGCTGCCGAAGCGCTCGGCGTCACCTGCCGC
>JANWLJ010000223.1 GCA_025450955.1 Polyangium sp. (in: bacteria)
AGCGGCGCGACTTTACGATGAACGCGATCGCCTTCGATCCGATCGACGATCGCGTCGAGGATCCATTCGGCGGGCGCGTCGATCTCGAGGCGCAGCTCATCCGGGCGGTCGGCGATCCGCTGGCCCGCTTCTCCGAGGACGGCCTGCGCGCGCTCCGCGCGGTCCGGTTCGCCGCACAGCACGGCTTTCGCCTCGATCCGCCGACCGAGGCGGCCATCCCGCTTTCGATCGCGACCTTCCGCAAGGTCTCGGCCGAGCGGGTGCGCGATGAGCTGGTGAAGATCCTCTCCGCCGAGATTCCGTCGGTGGGGCTCGAGCTGATGCGCACGACCGGGCTGCTCGCCGAGGTGATCCCCGAGCTCCTCGAAGGCGTGGGGATGCACCAGAACCGCTATCACGCCCACGACGTCTGGCATCACACCCTGGCGGCGGTCGACGCCACGCCGCTCGCCTCCGCCGACGGGCCGCCCTATCTGGTGCGGTTGGCGGCGCTCCTGCACGACGTCGCCAAGCCGCGCACCGCCCAGCCCAAGGCCGATTCTCCGTCGGAGAATACGTTTTATCGACACGAGCTTTTGGGCGCCGAGCTCTCGGACGCGATCGCCCGGCGCCTCAAGCTCTCGACGCGCGAGCGCGAGCACCTGGTCAATCTGGTGCGCAATCACATGTTCTGGTACACGCCCGACTGGAGCGACGGGACGGTGCGGCGCTTCATCAGCCGGGTCGGCAAAGAGGCGCTGCCCGATCTGTTCGCGCTGCGGGAAGGCGACGTGCGCGCGCGCGGCGGCGGCGAAGATCCCGGGGTCGAGATCGTCGAGCTCTAGCGGCGCATCGAGGAGCAGCTGGTCTCGGACGCGGCGCTCAAGATCGGCGATCTCGCGATCGGCGGCGCCGACGTGATGCGCCTGCTCGGCTGCAAGCCCGGCCCGATCGTCGGCGAGGTGCTGCGCCGCCTGCTCGAGCGGGTGCTCGACGACGCCGAGCTCAACAGCTACGAGCGGCTGCAGGCGCTGGTGCCCGAGATCGCGCGCGAGGCCGAGCGCCAGCCCGAATCGTGAGCGGCGTCAGTGACGAGGAGGCGTTCGCGCGCGCCGCTGGCCTGGTGCGCGGCGCCGGCGACGTCGAGCGGTTTCGCGATCAGCCGGTCGACCGCGCGCTCGTCGACGCGCTCCTCGAGGGCGCCTCGGCGTGGTGGCCGCCGCGCTTCACCCAGCCGCCCTGGCGGGTGATGGTGGTGGTGGGCGAGGAGCGCGAGCGGCTGGTCGGGCGGGTGGCCGAGGCGCTGGCGCGCCACTGGGGGCTCGGGCCGCTCGGGCCGCGCGGGCTCGCGTCGGAGGCGGTGCTGAACGCGCCCGTGCTGGTGGTGGTGTTCTCGACGGTGCCGGCCTCCGAAGGGGTCGAGGCGTTCGGGCTGGTGGCCGGCCTGGCGCAGAACATCGTCCTACTCGCGCGCGCGGTCGGGCTCGGCTCGCACCGGATCTTCTCCGCGCACGTGGTGCCCGAGGCCGCGCTCGACTACGCCGCCGAATTCCTCGGTCCGGAGATCCGCGGCGGCGAGCTGGTGACGCTGCTCGCGATCGGCTGGCCCGACGGTCCACCGGCCGCCGCGCCCGGTCCGGTGGCGCCCGCGACCTGGGTCGGCGGTCCTTCGGGTTCGCGGGCGCCGGAAGACTTCACCACTCCGCCCGGCGATCTCAAACCGCCGGCGCAGGTGCTCCGTTCACCGCGCCGCGAGCGGGTGCTGGTGGTCGATCCCTATCCCTACAATCGCGCGCTCCTCGAGGCGCAGCTGGTGCGGGCCGGCTACGCCGTCGAGGTGGTCTCCGACGGGCGATCGCTCATCTCCGAGGTGCGCGCGCGCGGCGAGGCGGATCTCTACGTGGTCTCCGACACGCTGCCCGACACCACCGGCTTCGAGCTGGTGCGCGAGATGAACGGCGCGGGCGCGCACGCCCCGGTGATCGTCACCACCTCGCGGCGCGACTCGGCGTTTCGCATCGCCGGCCTCTCCGCCGGCGTCGACTACTACCTGCGAAAACCGGTCAACGCGGTCGAGCTGTTCACCGCCGCGCGCATCCTGCTCGATCGACGCCGGCTCATCCGCGAGCTCGAGCGGGTCACCGCATTTCAGCAGGCGCTTTTGGCCGCGATGGACTCGGTCGGCGTGGTCGCGCTCGACGACAAGCTGAACGTCATCTACGTCTCGCCCGGGATCACCCGCCTCACCGGCTACGGCGAGGACGATCTGGTCGGCCGGCCGCCGTGGGTCGGGGTGAAGGCGTGGGAGGATCAGCCGCGCGGATCGCCGGCCGAGCTGCCGCGCACCGATCTCACCGTGCGGCGCAAAGACGGCGGGGTGTTCGACGCCGAGCTGCTCCGCACCGCGATGCGCGATCCGGCGGGGCGGGTCACCGGCTACGTCGCGGTGCTCGTCGACATCGACGATCGCAAGCGGATGGAGCGCCAGCTTCGCTCGGCCAACACCGAGCTCGAGCGGCTCTTAGACGAGCTGCGCGCCACCCAGGCGCGGCTGGTGCAGCACGCCAAGATGGCGGCGCTCGGTCAGCTGGTCGCCGGAGTGGCGCACGAGATCAACACCCCGCTCGCGGCGGTGGTCTCGAACAACGATCTGTTCCTGCGCTGCTTCGCCCGCTTGCGCGCCGCGCTCGCCCGCACCGACGTGAGCGGAGAGCCGCTCATCGCCCGCGATCTGTCGGCGATCGAGGAGCTGAGCGTGGTGACCCGCAGCGCCTGCGCGCGCATCACCGGCATCGTCCGCACCCTGCGCACCTTCGCGCGGCTCGACGAGGCGGAGGTCCAGGCGGTCGATCTGCACGAGGGGCTCGAGTCGACGCTGGTCCTGATCGCGCACCTGCTCAAGGGCGGGATCCGCCTCGAGCGGCGTTACGGCGAGCTGCCGCGCGTCGAGTGCCACTCGAACCAGGTGAACCAGGTGTTCATGAATCTGCTCGTCAACGACTGCCAGGCGATGGGCGACAAGGGCACCATCACCTTGACCACCCGCGCGATGAATCGAGGGGAAGAAGTTGAAGTAACGATCGCCGACACCGGCGCCGGCATTCCGCGCGATCGGCTCGAGCGGATCTTCGATCCCGGCTTTACCACCAAGGGCGCGCCGCTCGGCACCGGGCTCGGGCTGTCGATCGTGTTCCAGATCGTCGAGGGGCACGGCGGCGAGATCCGCGTCGAGAGCGAAGTGGGGCGCGGCACCGCGTTCACCTTGCGCCTGCCGGTCCGGCACGTGCGGCCGAGGTCGAACGAGCCCGGCGACACCGACGAGCCGCCCGGCGAGCTGAGCGCTACCCGCTGAGAAATCGTTCGCTCAGCGCCGCAGACTGCCCGCGGCCTTGAGCACCGCCGGCTCGGCGCCGACGTAGAGCTCGAGCTCGAAGAGCGCGCCTTCGGCAACCGCGCACGCGCTCACCCGCGAGAGCAATTCGGCGAGCGCGCGCTGATCGGCGGCGCGGCGGGCGGCGGTGGCGGCGGCCAGCATCGCCCCGTCGGGGCGGGTGAGCGGCAACAGCGCACACACCTCCGGAGGGGCGCCCGGCGCGCCCACGCGCAGGGTGAGCCCGAGCCCCTTTTCGGCGACCACCCGCGCGCGCGCCCGCGGCACCTCGGGGAAACGCTCGCGCACGATCACCGACGGCAGCTCGCCCGCCTGTTGAAGCAGGAGCGTGGCGATGCGGCGCACGTCGGGCGCGCTCTCGGCGACGCGCTCCTCGTCGCCCGCGCAGAGGAGGACCGGCAGCCCGATGGTCTTGGCCAGCTTGATCGCGCCGGTCGGCGTGCCCGTCGGCGCCTGGCGCGTGACCCGCGCGCCGTAGGCCTTGAGCAGCCGCTTGGCGTCGTGATCGCTGAGGTCGCGATCGACCTCGGCGCGCACCTTTTCGAGCAGCACCTTGTCGACGCGCGAGCGCGCCGCGTCCTCCTGCTCGACGGGCGGAAGCGCGAGCGCGCGGAGCAGAGCCCGCAGATGCTCGGGATGGCGTAGATCGGCGGAGAGCACCTGCAGCGGCGCTTCTTCGTCCGAAGACGACGGCGGCTCGGAGGCCGAGCCCGGCGGCAGAAGCGGCGGCCCGCCGGCGACCAGCACCACCGGGCGGCCCGCTTCGCGCGCGGACGCGATCGCCTGCGACAGCTCCTCGGGCGCGCGCTCGTCGACGGCGGCGACCTCGGCGTCGAGCCCGGCGGCCGAGACCTCGTCTGCGACGAAGCCGCGCCCGCCGCCGATCACCACCACGGAGACCCGCGCGCCGGGCTGCACGCCGGCGTCGAGCAGGGCGGCGCGGGCCAGCCACTCGTCGATCCCGCTCACCACCTGCGCTCCGGCGCGGCGCGCCACCGCGCGGCAGATCGCGTCGCCGCCCCACACCACCGACGGCTTGGCCCCGAGCGCGAGGCGCAGGCTGGCGCCGCTTGCGCCTTGGCCGAGCACCACCGCGAGCGTCTCGGTGGCCGGGTCGGCGCCGAGAAACGCGAGCGCCTCGGCGGGATCGCCGTCGCCCACCGAGACGATCCAGGAGATCCCGAGCCCGCGGGCGAGCGCGAGCGGTCCGAGATCCGGCAGCGCGTCGCGGGTCGGCACCACCAGCCCAAGACCGCCTTTGCGCGGCAGCGCGGGCAAGGGCGCGTCGAGCGCGGCCACGCCGCCCACGTTATTCAGAAAGCCGAACGAGCGCGGCCCGAGCGTGCCCGGATAATCTCCCAGCGCCACCGACGGGGAATCAGCGGGCGGGCGGGCGGCGCCGATGAACGGCGCGGCGTCGGCGGCCACCTCGCCTCCGAACGCGGCGAGGTTCTTCGCGACCCGTTCGGTGCCGGCGCCGAGCCGAAAACGCCGCGCGCGCAAAAGAGCGCTGAGCGCGCTGCCCGAGCCGTGCGGGCCACCGAGCTCGGGCGGCGGGATCGACTCTCGCGCTCCGGGGCTGCGAACCCGCGCCATCAGCCGCTCTTTCCCTGTCCGGGCAAGACGCCGTCGGAGCGCAGCCGCGCCACCAGCTCGCGCGCGTTCGCGAAGCGGAGCGGGGTCGCCACCGGGCCGGGCGCGGGCTGCGGGCGAAACCGTTTGCGATAGGCGAGCTCGGCGGAGGTGAGCCCGATGCGATCGAGCGTCCACACCTCGGCCTCGGCGCTGTCCTTGGCCGCCGAGGTCCAGGCCGCCGCCTCCGACGGCGCCGCCGCGCGAGCGAGCGCGACCGGCGCGACGCACAAGACGAGCGGCGGCGCGCCGCCATACATCCGCACCATCGTCCCTGAGCGACGCCGGGCCACCACCCGCGACTCGATCACCTGTGCGCCCACCACCTCGCCGAGGTGCGGCACGCCGAGCCGCTCGGCCACCGCCGGACCGACCGCGCCGCGCCCGCCGTCGCCGCAGACGATCACCACCGGCTGGGCCGGCGCAGTCGGGCTCGCGGTCAAATCGCCGATCAGCGCCCGCACCGTCCCCGCCAGCGCGAAGGCGACGCCGAGATAGTCGGTGCTCTCGACCGCCTCGTCCCACAGCCGCACCAGCCGGGCGGCGCCCGCGGCCCGCGCGCTCGCGAGCAGATCGTCGACGGCGCCTCCGGGCGGCGCCAGCGTCACGACCGTGGTCTCACCGAGGCCGGCCGCCAGCCGCACCACCGCGAGATCGCCCGACGCGCCGAGCAGCGCCACCGAGCGGATCACGCGCCCGTCCCGTCGGGATCGCGCGCCGGCCTGGGCGCCTCGTCCTCTTCGGCGATCGCCTCGGCGACCGCGCGCGCGACCTCGACCGTCGGCCCCGACAAGGCGTAGTGCGCCGCCGACTGCTTCTCCGCGCCCTCGCCGAGCGCTACCCGCTCGAGCGCGCGCGAGCCGTCGAGGGGCGGCCCGAGCGAGATCGCGAGTCGCGCGTTCTCCGCCGCGCGATCGGCGGCGGCAGGGGCGGTCGCGCCGAGGGCGCGCTCGAGCGCCTGCGCAGCCTCGGCGAGCTCGGCGCCTCCCTCGGGCGCGAGCACCACCACCTGTCCGAGCGGATCGGCCTCCCAACCGATCTCGGCGAGATCGGGCGCGCGCCCACCCGAGATCAGCACCTCGACCTCGGCCTCTTCGTCTCCGGCCGCGATCGCGTAGCGGCCGGGCGGCACGGTGGCGACCACCGGAAACTCGAGCTCCCCGTCGAGGAGCTGCGCGCGGGAGCCCTGTCCCTCGTAGAGCGCGAGCCGATCGTCTTTGACCTCGAGCCAGGCGTCGGTGAGATAGGCCGCGCCCATCCGCGCCGCCGCCCGCGGCGCCACCTCGCGCCCCCCGGCGGTCGCGCCG
>JANWLJ010000224.1 GCA_025450955.1 Polyangium sp. (in: bacteria)
ACCATCGTGTTGACGGTGTTCTTCAGCTCGAGGATCTCGCCGCGCGCCTCGACGGTGATCTTCTGCGACAGATCTCCGCCCGCGATCGCGGTGGCGATCTGCGCGATGTTGCGCACCTGCGAGGTGAGGTTCGAGGCCAGCCCGTTCACCCCGTCGGTGAGCTCCTGCCACACCCCCGACACCCCGCGCACGTCGGCCTGCGCGCCGAGCTTGCCCTCGGTGCCGACCTCCTTGGCGACCCGAATGACCTCGGCGGCGAACGCGCGCAGCTGATCGACGGTGGCGTTGATCGCGTTCTTCAGCTCGAGGATCTCGCCGCGGGTCTCGACGGTGATCTTCTGCGACAGATCGCCGTTGGCGATCGCGGTCGAGACCCCCGCGATGTTGCGCACCTGCGCGGTCAGGTTGTCCGAGAGCAGGTTGACGTCGGCCACCAGATCCTTCCAGGTGCCGGCCAGATCTTCACTCGGCGCCTGGCTGCCGAGCCTGCCCTCGGTGCCCATCTCGCGGACCACCCGGGAGACTCCGGCCGAGACGGTCCGCAGGCGCGCCACCACCGTCCGCACCGCCTGCGCCAGATCGCCAAAATCTCCGCGCAGGGTGGTGCCGTCCATGTGCAGCGCCATGTCCTGCGAGAGATCGCCCTTGGCCACCATCCCGAGCACTTCGGTCGCTTGGGTGACCGGCCACGCCATCCGCTCGATGAGCGAGTTGACCGCGCTCATCGCCACGCCCCACTCGCCCGAGACCGGGCCGAACGAGGCGCGCTCGGTGGTCTTTCCCTCGAGGCTGACCGCGCGATCGACGCGCTCGAGCTCGCGCACCATCGTCTCGTTTTCTTCCACGAGCGCGTTGAAGGCGAGCGCCACCTCGTCGATCATCCCGAGGTCTCCGCCGCCGCCGTCGGTGGGCAGGCGCACCGAGAAGTCGCCCTGGCGCGCGGCCCTGAGCGCGTCGCGCACCGAGCGCAGCCGCTCCTCGAGCCGCTCGAGCTGGGCGTCGCGCCGCCGCATCCGCTTCGGCCTGGCGGTCTGTCGCCCCGCTCCCTCTTCGGGCTCTTCCGGCGGCTCGACGTGAGTGGGCGCCATCCTGAAGGGTAGATTTGGGTGCCGGCGACGGTGAAAACAAGTCTCGGGCGATCAAAGAAGTGACGTGGGCTGGCCCTTCGGGCTACGGTGTTTACCTAAGGTGGCGAGCCTGGAGAGGAGACGGTGGCCGAGATTTCCGAGGAGGTCCGAAAGATCATCGACCGCCTCGTCGATTCCATCGAGACCCTCCAGATCCTGCTCCTGCTCCAGGCCCAGCCGGAGCGGCAGTGGTCGAGCACCGCGGTCGCCTCCCAGCTCCGGATCGCGCTCGCCGCCGCCGATGCTCGCCTGGCCAAGCTGTGCGCGCTCAACCTCCTCGACGTGCGCATCGAAAACGATCTCTTCTACTGGTTCCACCCGCGCCTTCCCTATCTCGAGCACGGGGTCAAGGCGCTCGCCCGCGCCTACGCCGAGGAGCCGCTCGCGGTGGTCAAGCTGATCCTCGAGCGGCCGTCCGAGCCGATCCGAAAATTTGCCGAGGCCTTCCAGCTCACCAAGAAGGACAAGCCCGATGGCTGAAGCGGTCTACATCGTCGGGACGCTGACCAGCCTGGTCTGCGCGATCCTGCTCTTGCGGGTCTACCTCCAGAGCCGCACCGGCCTGCTCCTGTGGAGCAGCCTGTGCTTCATCGGCCTCGCGCTGAACAACATCCTCTTGCTCATCGATCTCTACGTGGTCCCGAGCGTCGACCTCGCGATCTGGCGCAGCGCCACCGCGCTCGGCGCCCTGCTGCTTCTGCTGTTCGGACTTTTATGGAACACGCCGTGAGGAGGCGCGCGTCATGAACGATTTTCTGTGGGGCGCGATCGCGGTGACCAGCCTGGCGATCGGGCTGCGCTTCTTGCGCTTCTGGCGAGCCTCCCACGAGCGCCTGTTCGCCTTCTTCGCCTTCGCCTTCTGGCTGTTCGGCTTGCAGTTCATCCTGCTCGAGGTCTTTCACCCACCGACGGAGAGCCGCTACTACTTCTATCTTTTCCGGCTCGCCGCCTTCCTCTTGATCATCGCCGGCATCATCGACAAGAACCTGGCCAAAAGACGCGCCTGAACGTTTTTGAACCGCCGTTCAAATTTTTGAACGCGTGTTCAAATCACATGTCGATGTTGCGGACCTGGCCGGACTGGAAGGTGGTCGGGGTGCACGCGGTCGCGCTCACCGTGTCGGTCGGCTTGTCGTAGCTGCCGGTGCAGTTCGGCGCGGTCGTCTGCCAGCCAGGCGGGCACAGCCCGCCATTGCGATCGACGCAGATGCGCAGCGGCGCCGAGACACCGATGTTGCCGGTCTTGTCCTTGGCGCGCACCACCGCGCAGGCCGGCCCTTCGGGCAGCCGGTTCAAGCTGTCGAACTGCAGCCCGACGCAGTCGTAGGCGTCGTCGAGGACCGGCGGGATGGTCCAGATCGACGGCTCGGGATCGCTGCCGTTGTGCAGCGTATAGGTCATATCGGTGCCGGACTGCGAGCACAGCGCCGGGGGCGCCAGGGTCACCGCCGGATCGCCGTCGCGGTCGCAGCCGGGCTCGAGCGGCGCCCCGTCGGGCACAAAGTCCGGCGCGCCGAGCTTGGTGACCGGCGCGAGATCGAGCTGCACCGCCTGATTGGACATCATCACCATCCCGCTCGTCGGCATGATGTGCGGATTGATGTCGTCGCAGCTCCCGTTTCCGTCGGTGTCGACCACCATCGGCGTCTCCATCCCGGGCGGCTCGGGCATGACGTAGAGCTGCACGGTCGCGCCGTCGAGCCCGGAGATCCGCGTCACCACCAGCCCGGGCGCGGTGTTGCCCTGATCCTCGACCTGCGCCTTCAAGGTCATCACCTGCTTTTGGATCTTGAGATCGTCGGCCGACTCGTCGCCGACCGGATCGAAGAGCGTCGAGCACTGGAAGATCGGCTGCTGGGTCGCCTGATCGATCACCAGCTTCGAGACGCGCAGCGGCGGCGGATCGAGCGAGAGGATCGGCGGCACGTTGTCGACCACGATCTCGATCGCGCTCTCGCCGTGGTTGCCGAGAGTGTCGTCGGCGCGAATCGACAGCGACGGCAACACATAGTTGGGGCCGAGCTGCCGCACGTCGTAAAAGCCGTGGAAGCTGTCGCCGGAGACCCGGGTGAGCGCGACCGAGGTCGCGGTGTTGCCGCCGAAGACCGCGAGCACCGTCCCGTCGCTCACTCCCGACAGATCGGTGATGGTGGCCTGGATCTCGAGCACCCCGCCGATGAAGGCGCCGGCTACCGGGTTGACGAAGACGATGCTCGGGCCGGCGTTGTCGACGGTGAGCTGCTTCGACGCATTGCCGACGGTGCCGGCGGTGCTGGTCGCCTGCGCCAAGATGAGCTGCGGCCCGTCGAGCGGCGGCATGAACTTATCGAAGCTGACGGTGGCGCTGTAGCGCTGCGGCGTGGTGCCCGCCTCGGGCGCCAAGGTCACATCGCCGGGGGTGCGGATCGACGCCGACACGCTGGCCGGCGGCGCCTTGGTAAACGCATCGTCGACGCTGATCTCGACCAGCACCGAGCCGTGCGCGGTGGGCTTCGACGGCGAGAGGAACGTGATCACCGGGCCATGATCGTGCTGGAGCATCAAATCGAGCCGGCCGTTCTTGCCGCTCGCGTCGGTGGCGATCACGCTGGCGGTGAAGGTGGTCATCGACGGCGGCAGGGCCGAGAGATCGAGCTGCCCCGACCAGGTGTTCGCGACCCCGGTCGCCGAAAGCGGCGCGCTTTTTCCGGCGGTGACCGCGACCGATGCGATCGGCACCGCGCTCGGCGAGGTGACCGTGACCGTGATCGACAGCGTGTCGTACTGAATGACCGCGTTCGCCATCGGCGAGACCGCGGTGATCACCGGACCGCCCGGATCCATCTTCGGCAGATCGGGCGGCGCCGCGTCGAGGAGCCCACCGTCGTCGAGGCCGCCGTCCGCCGGCGCCAGATCGGCGTGGTGCCCGGAGAAGTCCGGGCCGGGCCCGAGGTCGAGCGCAGGCGAGCCGTTCATCGCGGGATTGCCGCAGCCGGCGAGCACGCCGGCCAAAAGAAAACCAAACAGTCCAGGACGGGTCATGAGCACGCTCCGCACACGTGGGCGGGTGCGATCATCTCATGATTCGTCTGCCTTGACTACTTTGGCAGCGCGACCAGCAGCATCTGGAATCCACCCGCCGCCGGCTCGATCCGCTCGTGGTGCTCGGGCGGTCCGGCGTCATTCGTGTGGATGGTGATGCGGGTGTCTTTGCCGTGGACCTTGGTCTCGACGCTTTCGACCGGCGTATTGAACGCGCCGACCCGAAGCGGGCGGCGGTTGTTGCGCAGCGGCACCACCGTGTTCTTTAGCGTGATGATGACCGCGCCCTTTTCCGCCTCGACGCGATAGTCGGGGGCGCCGGTCACTTCGAGGAACACCGTCGGCACGCCGTCGCGCACCTGAAAGCCGGTCCAGGTGAGTCGCTGCGGGCCGTGATGCAGCGGCAGCTTGGGCGCGCGCGGCGGCAGATTGGCGCCGCCCGGCGCGACCCCTTCGTAGGGCTCGCCGCTATTGAGCTTGGGGCCCTCGCTCTTCGACGGGGCCTGTTTCGGCTGCGCCTCGGCGGGCGCGCCGGCGGCCGGCTCCTGCCCGGAAGCGGAGCCAAAGGCGAAGGTGGCCAGAGACAAGCCCACGACGAAGGCGAGGCGCATGGATCCATCGTAGGCCGCGCCGCCTGCGCGGACAACTTTCCCTTGAAGGGGAGGACTTTCCCGTCCCCCTCGCCGCGCGCTACCCGCGCGAATTTCGTTTAGCCGAAGACGCCGGGGGATCTTGCGCCATCAGCGGATCGGCGCGCTCGCCGGTGACCAGGCGACGCGCCTCGGCGATGAGGAAGATCGATCCGGCCACCACCACCTGCGCGCCGGACCGTCGCGCCGCCGCGAGCGCCGCGCCGACCTCTGCAATCACCTCGCAGCGAGCCATCGGCGCAGCGCCCGAGAGGAGCGCGCGCAGGCTCTCCGGATCGCGGCCGCGCGGCGACGGGGGCCGGGTGAAGATCACCTGCGAGCCGGCCGGAAGGGCCGGCACGAGCGCGTCGAGCATCGCGGCCGCGTCCTTGTCCTCGACCACCCCGAACACCAGCGCGAGCGGCCGGCCCGAGGCGAGCTCGGGCAGCGCCTGCGCGAGAGCGTGCGCGCCGTCGGGATTGTGGGCGGCGTCGAGAATCAGATCGCCCACGCGCTCGAGCCGCCCCGGCCAGCGGGTCTGTAAGAGCCCGCGCGCGATCGTCGGCTCGTCGAGAGAAACGCCGACCCGCTCGGCCGCGTGCAGCGCCGCCGCGCGAGCCAAGGTGGCGTTTTGTCGTTGGTGCGCGCCTGCGAGTCCGAGCGGCACGCCCGAAAGCGGCGCGAGCTCTCGCCCGAGCCGATAAAGCGGCGCTCCCACCCGCGCGGCCTCGGCCGCGAGCACCGCGAACGCGCCCTCGTCGTCGCACGCGCACAAGGCGGGCGCGCCGGCTTTCCAGATCCCCGCCTTTTCGCGCGCGATGTCGGCGAGCGTCGGCCCGAGCACCTCGGTGTGATCGAGCGCGATGCCGGTCACCACCGTCGCGAGCGGCGCCTCGAGCACGTTGGTCGAGTCGAGCCGACCGCCGAGGCCCGCCTCGATCACCGCCACCTCGACCCGGTGGGCGGCGAAGGCCAAAAACGCCATCACCGTCGCCACCTCGAAGAAGGTCGCCTCCGGCGCCGCCGCGAGCACCCGCGCGCCGAGGTCGGCCGCCTCATTCTCGTCGAGCTCCACGCCGCCCAGGCGAATGCGCTCGGTGAAGCGGAGCAGGTGCGGCGAGGTGAAGAGCCCGGTGCGCACGCCCGCCGCGCGCAAGATCGATTCGGCAAACGCGGCGGTCGATCCCTTGCCGTTGGTCCCCGCGAGGTGAATCGCTTGGACGCCGAGGTGCGGATCTCCGACGGCGGCGAGCGCGGCGCGCACGGTCGCGAGCCCCGGCCGCACCCCGAAGCGCCGGAGCGAAAACAGCCGCGCCAGCAGCCCGGGGTAGTCCATCGGTTTGGTCAGGCCGCGGCGGTCTTTTTTTGCGGACCGAGCAGCGCCACCAATTCGGCGAGCCGCTTGCGCAGGTGCTTGCGCTCGACGATCAGGTCGACCATTCCGTGGTCGAGCAAGAACTCGGAGCGCTGAAACCCGGCCGGCAATTTCTGGCGGATGGTCTGCTCGATGACGCGCGGCCCGGCGAAGCCGATGAGCGCCTTGGGCTCGGCGACGATCACGTCGCCCAGCATCGCGAACGACGCCGCCACTCCGCCGGTGGTCGGATGGAGCAGCACCGAGATGTAGGGCAGCCCGAGCTCCTTGAGCCGGGCGAGCGCGGCGGTGGTCTTGGCCATCTGCATGAGCGAGAGGATCCCCACCTGCATGCGCGCGCCGCCCGAGGCGTTGAACAGGATCGCCGGGCACTTGAGCGCGATCGCGCGCTCGAACATGCGAGTGATCTTCTCGCCCACGACCGACCCCATCGATCCGCCCATGAACTCGAAGACGAAAAACCCGATCGCGACCTGCCGCCCGTCGAGGGTGGCGGTGCCTTCGCGAAACGCGTCGGCCACTCCCACCTGCTTCTGCGCCGCGCGCAGCCGATCGGCGTAGCGCTTGGCGTCGCGGAAATTCAGCGGGTCATCGGGCTGGATCTGCCGTTCCTCATCTTGAAACGACTCCTCGTCGACGATCAGCTTGATCCGCTGCTCGGTCGGCATCACGAAGTGGTGGCCGCACTGCGGGCAGCAGTAGAGCGCCTGCCGGACCTTCTCGGTCTCGATGGTCTGGCCGCAGCCATCACATTTTTGAAACAGCCCCGACGGCACCGAGCGCTTGCGCTGCGCGCCCTCGGCCGGCTTCTTCTTCTCTTCCTTGGTGCGCGACCACCACGCCATCTTTTCTCCTACTCTCCGAAGTGCTGCTTCATCTCGAGGAACTCGAGGAACTGATCGAGCTTGCCCACCTCGGCGATCCGGATCGCGCCCGTCTCTTCGCTGACCAGCCGCGCCTGCTCGAGCCGCTTTAGGCAGACCCGCACGTCGCTCGTCTGCGCGCCCACCTGCTCGGCGATCTGCTCCGCCGTGATCTCGATCCGCAGGCTCGGCCCGTCGACAATCCCGCCCACCTCGGCGAGATGGCGCAAGAGGTGGACGATGCGGTGATTGAGATCGGCGAGCAGCAGCACCTCGACCTGCGCGTTCGACTGCTCGAGCCGCGCCGCCAGCTTCTTGATGAAGCGCACCGCGATCTCGGCGTTGCCGCGCACCATCGCCTCGAAGGTGCGCGCGTCGATCACGAGCAGCTGCGCGTCGTCGATCACCGTCGCGGTGGCGGTGCGCGGGCGACGGTTGAGGATCGCCATCTCGCCGAAGAATTCGCCGGGCGGCAAGGTCGCCAGGTGGACCTCGCTGCCGCGCACCTGCCGGGTGAGCTGCACCCGCCCGGCCTGGATGACGTACATCTCCTCGCCGCTCTCGCCCTCTTGAAAGAGCACCGTCCCCGTCGGGAAAGTGCGGCCGAAGCGCTCGAAGAGGTTCTGCTCACCCATGTTCCCCTCGTCCTCGCGCGCGAGCCTACTACAGAAGGCCGAGCGCGGCGAGGGCGCGCCGGGTCTCGGGCGCAGTCGAAAACGGCAGGTGGCGAAGGTGCGCGCAGGCGAGCGCGAGATCGCTCGGCTCGTCGAGATCGTAGTGAAACGGGAGGAGCGCGACCTGCCGTCCGGCCAGCCGCGCGAGCGTCTGCGGCAACACCGCCGGCGTGCCCCAAGCGATCTCGGAAAACAGCGACGGCTCGGGCCGGGTCGCGCCGATCAGCCAATAGCCGCCGTCGGTGGCGGGACCGAGCGCCACCTCGCACGAGGCCAGGCGCCCAAACGCTTCGTCGAGATGCGCGGCCGGCAAGGTCGGCGCATCCGAGCCGATCACGCACACCCGCTCCGCCCGCTCGAGCTCGCTCGAGAGCGCACGATCGAGCCGCGCGCCAAGATCGCCTTCGGCCTGGGCGACCAGCTCCATTCGATGACGATGCGCGAGCGCGGCGAGCTCCGGATCGTCGAGCGCGCCGGCCACCGCCAGCACCCGCCGCTCGGCCGCGCCCGCCGCGAGCGCGCAGGTGTCGTCGAGAAACGCGCGATAGAGCGCAAGCGCCGCCGCCTCTCCGAGGTGGGCCGCGAGCCGGGTCTTCACCTTCCCCCGCTCGAGCGCGCGGGCAAACACCACCCGCGAAGTGGCCGCCTTCACCCGTGCCCCGTCGCGTGCAGCACCTGCCAGACCATCACCACCACCTCGAACAGGATGAGCAGCACCACCACCGTCTCGAGCCGCAAGGTCGAGCGCTGCCGCGCGAGATCCACCAGCACCACCAGGTTGTCCTGAAACATGCGCAGCTTCGCCTCGAACGCGCGATAGCGATCGTCGAGCTCGAGCATGCGGTAGAGCCCATCCCACAAGCGATCGAGCGGCTCGCTCTCCCAGGTCGCGTCCGGCTTGTCGAACAGCGCCAGGGTCGAGATCACGTCGTTGCGGGTGGCGATGCACAGACCGATGAACTGCACCAGGTTGCGCACCCGCCCGGGAATCCGCCCGCGCTCGCGCAGATAGGCGGCGATGCGATCGGTCTCGGCTTCGATCTCCTCGACGTCGCGCGCGTAGTAATCCATCGACACCGACTGCGCGAGGATCAGCGCCACGATGTCCACCACGTCGAGATCGAGGCGCGGCACCACCACCCGATCGAAGCGCACCTCGGCGGCCGCGCCCTCGCGCACCTCGACCAAAAAACTCTCCGTGAGCGGCGGCCGCGGCTCGCGCGGGACCTGCGCCATCACCGCCGCAAGCAGCCGCTTCTCGTCCTCGGCGCCGATGCCGACGAACACCAGCGCGCCGAAGTCATAGGCGAGCACCCAGCCGTCGCCGAGCGGCGCGAGCAGCCGCTCCTTGATGCGCGCCTCGGTCGCGCCCGCCGAGGTGAGCACCGGCGCCAGCTCGCGCAATTTGAACATGGCCGAAAAGCCGTAGGCCTGAATCGGGATGATCCGCGTTTCCATGGCAGGCCGATGGTTCTAAGGCGCGCGCGGGAGAATCACTTGCAGCCGTCCCACCACCAGCCACTCGCCGCCGACGACATACGACGGCTGCCAGGCGGCCAGCCCGACCGCGTTCGGCGGCTTGAGCCGGCGCAGCGCGAGCAGCCGCGAGCGGCGATGGCGCAAGAGCACCACCTCGCCGCGCCCCGGCTCGCCTTCGTTGGTAAAGCCGAGCAGCGCGCCCTTGGGCCAGCCCTCGCCGAGCGAGCTGTCCTCGAGCCGCACCGCGAAGCTGGGCGCGGCGGCGATCCGCTCGAGGTCGCCGCCGTAGCGCTCTCCGTCGGCGCCGCCGGTCATCGTGCAGAGCGGCCCGGCCAAAAGCGCGCGCGACACCTCGCCGAGATGGCGCTCGATCTCGCCGCGCTCTTTGGATGGCCGCAGGCCCGGCAGGTCGGCCGCCTTGAGCCCGAGCACCCGCGCGATCACCACCGCGTGATCGTAGACCAGCCGGTGCTGGCCCGCGGTCCCTTCGAAGCGCACCAGCTCGCTCTCTTCCACTCCCGCCAGGCGCGCCACCTGCTGCACGGACAGGCCGATCTGCTCGCGCCGCCGCTGAAAAATCTTCATCAGCGTCGGTGACAGCCGTCGCGAGCTCGACGGGCGCGGCGGCCGCGACCCGCGGTTGATGGTCCGCTCGTCGAAGCCGTCTTCATCGTCGCCGTCGACTTCGCCTGGTGGCGAATCGGGCTCGTCTTCGAGCAGCTCATCGAGCTCGAGCTCCGCCTCGGCAAAGGCCGGCGGCAGCGCCTCCGGCTCGGGCTCGGCCCGCGCCGCTTGCGCGCCTTTGGGCCCATCGATGTGGGTCGGCCCGTCATCGACGTGCCGTCCGGTGGCGAACCCCTTCGAGGTGTGGCTCCTCTTTCGATCGCTGCCGCGGGTCACACGATACGGTAGCCGCGCAAGCAAGCGGCCGTCAACTGGCGACGGGAAATCGGCCGCCCGCGCGTTGACACCCTGGGATCACCTCTTTATAGTCTGCGCCACCTTCGAGGCATTTGGCATGACGGTCTCCTACACCCCGGTCCTGGTCGCGCTGATCTTCGGCGGCGTGTTCGGTCTCATCTTTCTCGGGCTGGCGATCGCGTTCGGCCCCAAGCACGAGACCGCCGAAAAGCTCGCCCCCTTCGAGTGCGGCTCCGAGCCGATCGGCTCGCCGCGGGTGCGCTTCTCGGTCAAGTTCTACCAGGTCGCGATCCTCTTTCTGGTCTTCGACATCGAGTCGGCGTTCCTCTACCCGTGGGCGATCCTCTATCGCAAGCTGTCGTGCACCGGCGCGGTCGTGGCGGGCACCTGCGCTTCGGGGATCACCTTCTTCGGCCTGACCGAGATGCTGGTGTTCCTGCTCGTTCTCGTCGCTGCGCTCGCCTATACCTGGAAGAAAAAGGCCATCGGATGGGGCTAGAGTTCTACACCTCCAAGCTCGCGGACGCCGTCAACTGGGCGCGCAAGTACTCGCTCTTCCAGTATCCGTTCGTCACCGCCTGCTGCGGCATGGAGTTCATGGCGCTGTGGGGACCGAAGTACGACGTCGCCCGCTTCGGCGCCGAGTTCCCCCGCTTCTCGCCGCGCCAGGCCGATCTCCTGATCATCGTCGGCACCATCACCGAGCGGCAGGGCCCGATCCTGCGCCGCATCTACGAGCAGATGTGCGAGCCGAAGTGGACCATCGCCTTCGGCGTGTGCGCCTCGACGGGCGGCTTCTACCAGAATTATTCGACCATGCCGGGCGCCGATCAGTGCATCCCGATCGACGTCTACATCCCCGGCTGCCCGCCGCGCCCCGAGCAGGTGCTCGACGGCCTGATCATGCTCCAAGACAAAATTCAAAACGGCCAGGGCTTCGTCCAGCGCCGCGAAAAACGCGAGCACGACGCCGGCAAGAACAAGCTCAAGGTGCTCCCATGAGCTTGGCCGTCCTTCAGCGCGCCAAGGAGCTCCTCGGCGACACCATCAAGTCGACCCACAGCTATCGCGGCGACGACACGCTGGTGGTGGACGCGGCGGCGATCGTCGAGGTGATGCGTCTTCTCAAAGACGAAGTGGGGATGGACTTTCTGGTCGACCTCACCTGCGTCGACTATCTCGGGCGCGAGCCGCGCTTCGAGGTGGTCTATCACCTGCGCTCGATGAAGACCGGCGAGCGGCTCCGGGTCAAGGCGCCGCTCGACGAGCCGGAGGATGGATCGAACCCGGCGCTCGACTCGGTGGTGCCCTTGTGGGCGGGCGCCAACTGGTTCGAGCGCGAGGTCTGGGACCTCTACGGCATCCGCTTTCACAACCACCCCGACCTCCGGCGAATCCTCATGTACGAGGAGTTCGTCGGCCATCCGCTGCGCAAGGACTATCCCAAAGAGCGCCGCCAGCCGCTCGTGCGGCGCGACCCCAACGAATGAGCAATTTCGGAGAAATTGCGATCTACAAGGAGTCGGGCTCGTTGAGCCCAGAAGGGGCTCATACAAGCGATCATGGCTGAAGCGAAGAAGCTCGTGCTCGGTGTGCAAGAGCCCGAGGACCAATCCGAGTACGACCGCGAATTCTCCGACGACGACGAGCTCCCCACCGAGCCGATGACGCTCAACATGGGCCCGTCGCATCCGGCGATGCACGGCACGGTGCGGATCATCCTCACCGTCGAGGGCGAGACGGTCAAGAGCGGCGACGTGCAGGTCGGCTATCTGCACCGCTGCTTCGAAAAAGAGGCGGAGCACGCCACCTGGACCCAGGTGTTCCCCTACACCGACCGTCTCAATTACGTCTCGCCGATGCTCAACAACGTCGGCTACGCGCTCGCGGTCGAGAAGCTGCTCGGCGTGGTCGAGCGCATCCCCGAGCGCGCGCAGTACATCCGGGTGATCGTCGGCGAGCTGTCGCGGATCACCGACCACCTGACCGCCACCGCCGCCGGCGCGATGGAGCTCGGCGCGATGACCATCTTCTTCTGGTGCATCAAGGGCCGGGAGTGGATCTACGAGCTGCTCGAGGAGCTGTCGGGCGCGCGCCTCACCCACTCCTACGTGCGGGTCGGCGGAGTCGCCTACGATCTGACTCCCAACTTCGCCGACAAGGTGCAGGCGCTCTTTCCCAAGCTCGAAAAAATCCTGAAAGACGTCGGCGACACCACCCTCGAGCTGAGCTTCTTTCGCGACCGCATGGACGGCACCGGCGTCATCAGCCGCGAGCGCGCGATCCAGTACGGCTGGACCGGCCCGGCGCTGCGCTCGACGGGAATTCCCTACGACGTGCGCAAGGACCATCCCTACCTGGTCTACGATCGCTTCGACTTCGAGGTCCCGGTCGGGTCCAAGGGCGACAACTTCGATCGCTTCATCGTCCGCATCGAGGAGATTCGGCAGTCGATGAAGATCCTCGCGCAGGCCTTCGCCCAGATCGCGCCCGGCAAGGTGGTGCTCGACGATCCGCGGATCATCCTGCCGCCCAAGCAGGAGGTCTATAACTCGATCGAAGGGATGATCGGCCACTTCAAGCTGATCGTCGACGGGATCAAGGTGCCGCCCGGCGAGGTCTACTCCTACACCGAAGGCGGCAACGGCGAGCTCGGCTTCTACATCGTCTCCGACGGCACCGGCCGGCCCTACAAGTGTCGGGTGCGGCCGCCCTGCTTCTGCATCGTCTCGGCGCTGCCCGAGCTGATCAAAGATCGGCCGCTCGCCGACATCGTTCCCACCTTCGACATGATGAACATGATCGGCGGCGAGTGTGATCGCTAATGGCTGAGACTCCCAATCCGGCGCCCTCGCAAAGCACCGTCACCCTGAAGATCGACGGGCAGTCGGTCACCGTCCCGAAGGGCACCAACGTGCTCGAGGCGGCCCGCTCGCTCGGCGTGAACATCAGCTTCTTCTGCTACCACCCCGGCCTG
>JANWLJ010000225.1 GCA_025450955.1 Polyangium sp. (in: bacteria)
CGCGCGATCATCAAAGCGCGCCACATGCGCGCCCGCCCCGCCACCCTCGCCTCCCTCGGCAAGAAGTTCGGCATCAGCCGCGAGCGCGTGCGCCAGCTCGAGCTGCGCGCCAAGGCCAAGCTGCGCGTCTTCTGCGGCGTCCGCAACGACGCCCCTCCCCTCGAATCGTACGCGTAGGGAACGCATTCACAGGAAGATCAAAAGATCAAAAGAACAGAAGGATCGGAACGGGATTCGTTCCGACCTTCTGATCTTCTGATCTTCCTGTCGATGGCTTCTCAGTACGTGGGGGTCGTGGGGGATTTGCTGCTCGACCCGAGGCCCAGGTTCGCCATCTCGTCCTTGCCGCGGTTCATCAGATCGCGGCCCTTGTCCTTGATGTCCTCGCGCAGCTCGCGGCCGCTCTTGGGCGCGAACAGGATCGCCACCGCCGCGCCGACCGCGCAGCCGACGCCGAAGCCGGCCAGCGCCATCGGCAGCCAACCGGACGACTCCTGCTCGATCCCGAGCGCGTCGAGGATGTCTTCCTTCTTGAAAGTCATCGCCTCTTCTCCTCTCATGAGCGTTCTCTTTTTTACGACCGCAAGATGCGGCCGATCACAAACCCGGCGCCGATCGCAACCAGGATCGCGGTGCCCGGGCGCTCGCGCACGAAGGAGACGAAGCGTTCGTTCACGTCCCCCAGGCGATCGCGCATCATGCGCAGCTCGCGCTCCGCGCTCTCCTCGATGCCGCGGGTGTCGATCCCTCCATTGTTCCTGCCACCGACGGTGCCGCCTCCGGTTCGCTCATCCATGTTGGCCTCGCATGCGATCGTATGGAGGCCAGCGCTGCGAACGGCGTGCCCAACCAAAGCGCGCGCCGTGGGCAGGCGCGTGCCCGGTCCGTGTGCAGGCGGTGCCGGTTGCCGAGGAGCGCGTTGAGCACTCCGCGTACAGCCCCTCCTCGCCGGGCGAGCGTGCGCGCGGCCGGCCGGCGAACCGAGCGCTATGGCACCGTGCGTGCAACCTACTGCCGGCGGAGGAGTAGATGGCTGATGCCCTGAGTGTCCTGATCGTCGACGACGACGATTCCAGCCGCGAGTATCTGGCGGTGCTCTTGAACGCGCTCGGCTTTTCTCCCGAGGCGGTGGCGAGCGGAGCGCTGGCGATCGAACGGCTCGCGCGCGACGAGCCGCCGGATGTGGTGGTGCTCGACGTGCTGATGCCCGATCTCGACGGCGTCGAGACCTTGCGCCGCTATCGCGCCGCGGGCGGGCGGGTGCCGGTGGTGATGTGCTCGGCGCTCGACGAGTCCGATACCGTGGTGCGGGCGATGCGCGCGGGCGCCGCCGACTACATCACCAAGCCGTTCAACTCCGACGAGCTGCGCGAAATTCTAGAGCGGGTCGCCGAAGGATCGAAGCCGCGCGCGCTCGTCACCCAGGCGCCGCGCAACCAGCTCCCGGTGCTCGGCACCAGCCCGGCGATGCGGCGGGTCGACGAGCTCATCGATCGGATCGCCGACGCCGACGTGCCGGTCCTCATCACCGGCGAGTCGGGCGTGGGCAAGGACGTGGTGGCGCGGCTGGTCCACGCCCGCTCGGCGCGCACCCAGAAGCCGTTCGTCAAGATCAACTGCGCGGCGCTGCCGGGCGAGCTGCTCGAGAGCGAGCTGTTCGGCCACGAGCGCGGCAGCTTCACCGGCGCGCAACGGACCAAGCCCGGCCAGTTCGAGCTCGCCGACGGCGGCACCCTGTTCCTCGACGAGATCGGCGAGATGCCGGTGTCGCTCCAGGCCAAGCTGCTCCAGGCGCTGCAGGACGGCGAGTTCTACCGCGTCGGCGGGCAGCGCAAGATCAAGGTCGACGCGCGGGTGATCGTCGCCACCAACGTCGATCTCGCGCGCGCGATGGAGCGCGGCACCTTCCGCGAGGATCTCTACTATCGCTTGAACGTTGTTCAAGTGGCGATCCCGCCGCTCCGCGAGCGGCGCGAAGACATCCCGCAGCTCCTCGATCTCTTCATCGAGAAGTACGGCAAGCGCTACGGGCGCGCGATCGAAGCGCTGCCGCGCGAGCTGCTCGATCGCTTTTTAGAGTACGAGTTCCCCGGCAACATCCGCGAGCTCGAGAACCTGGTGCGGCGGCTGATGGTGCTGCGCGATCCGCGCTACGTGCTCTCCGAGCTCAAGGAGAAGGTGACGCCGCCGGCGCAGGCGGGACCGGTGGTGCCGGGCGCCACTCCCGCCGCCCCAGCGCAGCCGGGCGCGCCGCCGTTCGTGGTCGCGCCGCCGCAGAGCGCGGCCTATCTCTCTCCGTTCAACTCACCGAGCCCGCTGCCGCCGGCGACCATTCCGCCGCCGCCGGCCTGGCGCTCGGCCGCCGCGATCGCCGACAGCGCGGGCGGCGAGGCCGCGGCGCAAGCGATCGAAGACGACTACCGGATCGACTTGAAGGATCTCGGCCGCAAGGCGGCGCACGCGGCGGAGCGCGAAGCGATCATCATCATGCTCGGCCACACCGGCGGCAACAAGCGCGAGGCGGCCGAGCGGCTCGGCATCAGCTACAAGGCGATCCTCTACAAGATCCGCGAATTCGGAATCGGCAGGCCGCGCTCGAGCCGGCCGCGCCCGCCCGCCGAGAGAACCTCGGCCGATGCCGCCGCGCCGTCGGTGCTGGTGGTGCCGCCCGAGACCTGGAGCGGCGACGATCCGCCCGACGCGCCCGACGAGCTGGCCACCGGCGGCCAGGGCTGAGCCTCCTTCGCCGGCGCCCCCGACGGCGCCGCCAGAATCAACACCATCCCGATCAAACACACTCCGATCGCCGCGGCCGCCGGCAACGCCTCCGGCTGAAGCACACGTGCCGCCGACGCGAGCCCGAGGACCACGCCGGTGAACAGCGACGCGCACAGGACGATCGTCTTCCACATCGTAAGGAGCCTCCCGCAAGCATCGTTGTCCAATCCACGTGCCACCGCTTCGGCCGTGCGATCGGCGGCCTCGTTCCGTCCCGCGGGAACGAGTTTGCCGACGGCGCGGACTCGCGTGAACGCTCGATGGCCAACATCCCGCCTCATTCAGCGCCCGGCCGGCCTCCTGGGCGCCGCTCGGTCGTGGCACGTCGGCTGCTTTGGGAAGAGCGCGACAGGCCAACTGCGGAGCGATCATGGGCCACACAATCCGATCTTCGTTCTTCTTGCTCTTGGGAGGGATCCTCGCCGCCGGCTGCGCGCACGAGACCACGCCGCCGCCGGCGCTGCCGCATGCGGAGTATCGCATCGGCCGCGAGGACATCATCGAGGTAGAGGTTTGGAAAGATCCGACGCTCTCGGCAAAAGTGCCGGTGCGCCCCGACGGGATGATCTCGCTGCCGATGATCGGAGACGTGCAGGCCGCCGGCCGCACCGCCGACGATCTGAAGGGCGAGATCGCAAAACGGCTGAAGCCGTTCGTCGCCGAGCCGGTGGTCGGAGTGATGGTCTCCGAGATCGCCGCGCGCTTCTACGTGCTCGGCGAGGTGGCGCATCCCGGCGCGTTCCCGGTGCGCGGCAACTTGACGGTGCTGCAAGGGCTGGCGATGGCCGGCGGCACCACCGAGTTCGCCGATCCGCGCTCGGTGGTGGTGATTCGCCCGAGCCAAACCGGCGCGCCGCACCGCTACAAGGTCGACGCGCGTTCGATCCTCGCCGGCCACGCTCGCGCGATCGTGCTCGAGCCGGGCGACACCATCTACGTGCCGTGACCCTCGATGTCGCGACTTCCCACATTCTGCTTCGCGCTCGTGCTCGTGCCCGTGTTGGCGGGCGCGTCGAGAGCGGCGCCGCAGAATTTGTTTTCGATCTCGGCCGGCGTCGACAGCGCCTACGACGATAACGTCTACAACGGCCGCGGCCCCGACTTCGTCAACCGGATCAGCCCGAAGGTGACCTATCACCTGGTCGACCCGCGGGTGAAGCTCGACGCCGGCTACGAGCTCGGCTACTGGACCTACGCGTTCGGCAAAGCCGACAACAGCTTGAACCATCGCGCCGACGTCTCGGTCGAGGGGCGGCCGACCCGGCGGGTGACGCTCTCGGCCGACGACGAGCTGACCCGCGCGCAAGATCCCGGCTTCATCCTCCGGCTCGGCGTGGTGGCGCCGCAGATCGGGATCACCGACAACGTCACCGACGCGAGCATCGGGGTGAACCTCACCCGCCGCTGGTTCGGCGCCGCCGCCTATATGTTCCACTTCGCCACCTTCGATCACTACTCGGCCGAGCAGGTGGCGGCGGGATTGCCGGCGCTCTTCGACGGCGCCGAGCACAAGGCGACGCTCGCGTTTCGCTATCGCGTGACCCGCTCGGACGATTTCTTGTTCGACGGCCGCTTTCAGCGCTTCACCGCCGGGCCGCAGTCGGTCTCGATCTCGCGCTACGCGCTCGCCAACACCTATTCGCCGACGCTCGGCTGGCGGCATCAGTTTCTGCCGGTGCTCGAGCTCACCGCCTCGGGCGGGCCGGTCGCGTACCAGGCGCTCGACGGCGCGCGCAACATTCCGGGCGCGGTCCTCGACTCGGGCGTCACCTGGCGGGTCGGCAGCCGGCTGCGCTTCTACACCGACGCGTGGCGCGCCTCGGTCGCCTACACCCACGACCTTCTCGGCGCGACCGGCGCGGGCACCGCGCTGTGGGCCGACTACGTCTACGCGCAGGGCGGATATAATTATATCGATAAACTCGATATCACTTTCGGGGCCGGATATTTCCGAAACGGCGCCGCGGTCAATCAAGCGTTCTCGTACGACGGCGTCACCACCGACGCGGCGATCGACTGGCACGTGATCGCCAACCTGCGGCTCGGCGCCTATTACTCGCTCAGGTGGCAAGAGACCGGGCCGGGCGCGATCCCGCCCGGCGCCGCCGCCGCGCTGTTTCCCAACATCACCCGCAACATCGTCGGCATCCGCCTGCTCGCGGTGCTTGGTGCCGACGCCAGACCCGCTCGGAGGGAGGTACGCGAATGAACGAAATCGGCATCGCCAAGCTGCGCGGCGTAGTGCGGCGCAGGCGCATCCCCATCCTGGTCGCAGTGGTCGGGGTGCTCGGGGTGAGCATCGCGATCCTGTCGCAGGTTCCACCTCAGTACAAGGCGAACGCGGTCATCCGCGCGACCGAGGTGCAGCCGGCCAAGGACTACGTGCCGCCGATCGTCGCCGAGCAGATCGGCGAGCGATTGAAGTCGCTGCGCCTGACGGTGATGGCGCGGCCGATCGTCGCCGAGGCGGCGAAGAACCTCGGGCTCTTCACCCACTCCAAGCAGTCGCCCGAGGCGGTCGTCGACGACATCCGCTCGCGGATGGACGTCAAGCTCGAGGGTGAGGACACCTATCTTCTCACCTACTCGGACCCGAGCCCCGAGCGCGCCAAGGCGATCGTGAATCAAGTGGCGGCGCTGTTCATGAAGAACACCGTCGAGCGTCGCGAGCAGGTGGCGAGCGCGACCACCCAGGCGCTGAAGGCCGAGGTCGACGCGCTCAAGCCCGAGCTCGATCAGGCGGAGAAGGCGGTGCGCGACTTCAAGGTCGCCCACTACGGCGCGCTGCCCGAGCAGGAGGAGGGCAACCTCCGCACGCTCGATCAGACCACCATGGAGATCAACATCCAGTCGACCAACCTCGACGCGGATCAGGAGCGCCGGCGGCTGATCCTCACCTCGGCGATGTCGCCTTTGCGCCATCAAGAGGAGACGCTGGCGTCGGCGCTGTACGCCGCGCGCACCCACTACACCGACGACAACCCCGAGGTCGCGACCATCCGCGCCGAGTACAACAAGGTGAAGGCGTCGCGGATCGCCGAGGAGAAGGAGCTGCTCGCGCGCACCCGCCGCGCCAATCCCGAGCTGATCGCGATCGAGGGCGAGATCGGCCGCTCCAAGGCGATCCTCGCCGGGCTGCGCGAGCGCCAGACCGAATTTCGCAAGCGGGTGCAGGCGACCGCGGCGAACGGGCAGGGGCTGGCGGTCTTGAGCTCGCGTTACGACGGGCTCAAGGACCAGTACGGGATGACGCTCAGCCACCTGCGCGACGCCCAGCTCGCCGAACGGATCGAGCACGGGCTGTCTTCTTTGCGATTCGATCTGGTGGAAGGCGCGTCGCTGCCGACCGGCTCGGCCTCGCTCAATCGGCCGCTCATGGCCGCCGCGGCGCTGGTCGGCGCGCTCCTCGCCGGGCTCGGGCTCGGCTTCGCGCTCGACGCCGCCGACGACAAAATTCGCGACGCCGAGCAGGTGCGGCAGGCGGCGCCGGAGACGCCGATCCTCGCCTGCGTGCCCCACACCTCGTTCCGCGCCGGTTCCGGACCCAAGGCGGAGGCCTGACCTATGGAGACCATCAACGAATCGATGGCGCCGAACGGCGCGATCATCGAAGCGGAGACCTACGAGCCGGTCGCGGCGGAGACCATCTGCCTGACCAAGCCGCGCTCGGCCGCCGCCGAGCAGTATCGGGTGCTGCGCTATCGGCTCGAGGTGCTGGCGCGCTCGGGCGTGCGCGCGCTCGCGTTCACCTCGGCGCAGAGCGGCGAAGGCAAGACCACCACCGCGGTGAACGCCGCGCTCGCGCTCGGTCGCGGCGGGCGCAACAAGGTGGTGCTGGTCGACGCCGATCTCAGGCGGCCGGCGGTGCACAAGCTGCTCGGGCTGCGCGCGCGCGAAGGGCTGTGCGACGTGGTGGCCGGCAAGGCGGCGCTGTCGGGCTGCCTGTGGCGCTTCGGCTCCGACGAGCTCTACGTGCTGCCGGCGGGCAACGTGCCCGACGACCTGGCGGTCACGCTCTACGATCCGCGCCTCGCGTCGACGCTGGCGGAGCTGCGCGAGCGCTTCGACTTCGTGCTGCTCGACGCGCCGCCGGTGTTGCGGCTCGCCGACGTGCCGACCTTGTGCCGCGATCTCGACGGTGCGCTGTTGGTGGTGCGCGCCGGCGTGACCTCGCGCGAGCTGGTGGCGGCGGCGATCGATTCGCTCTACGGCATTCGCGTGCACGGGATCGTCCTGAACGACGTCGACCCGAGCGCGACCGTGCCGCTCCGATTGCCCGCGAGCTCCGAGCCCGCGCCCAAGGCGCTGCCGGCGACGGGAAGCTGATGCGGCTCGCGGCGCTGCCGGAGGCCCGCAAGCTGGTCTTCTTCGTCGGCGAGGAGCTCGCGCTGTTCGGCGCCTTCGTGGTGGCCGCGCTGCTCGTCGCTCACGTCGAGGGCGCCGCGCCGCCGCGGCTGCTTTTCGTCGAGGCGGTGGCGGTCACCCTCACGCTCCAGCTCGGGCTCTACCTCGCGGACCTCTACGACTTCAAGGTGGCGTTCCGCGACGCGCCACGCGCCACGCGCCTGCTCAAAGCGCTCGGCGCGGTCACCATCGCCTGCGGAGTGGCGGTGTTGATCTTGCCGCGGCCGTGGCACGCCGGCACCGTCGCGGTGGCCGGCCTCGGCGGCGCCTGCACCGTCGCGCTCGTCTTGCGCGCGGCGCTGCCCGATCTCGGCCGGCGCCTGGCGCTGCGCGCGCGGGTATTTTTGGTCGGCGAAGGCGAGCGGGCGCAGGCGCTCTCTCGCGAGATCGCCGCCGACGGTCAGCTCGAGGTGGTCGGCTCGATCGCGCCCACCCGTCCGGGCCTGCTCGCCCGCGCGCAAGCCGCCGAGGCGGGCGCGCTCGTGGTCGCGGTCGATGATCGCCGCGGCCTCGACGTGCGCGAGCTGCTGGCCTGCCGGCTGGCCGGCCTCGAGGTGCTCGACGCGATCGACTTCACCGAGCGCGCGCTGAAAAAAATTCCGGCCGAGCTCACCCGCCCCTCGGATCTGGTCTTCTCCGACGGGTTCGATCGCGCCCCCTGGCTGCTCGGCGCGCGCCGGCTGGTGTCGCTGATGGTCGCGCTCGCGCTGTTCGTGCTCGCGCTGCCGATCCTTCTTGTCGCCGCGCTCCTCATCAAGCTCGACTCGCCCGGCCCACTCTTCTACTCGCAAGAGCGGGTGGGCGCGCACGGCGGCGTCTTTCGCATGCTCAAGTTTCGCACCATGCGCAAGGACGCCGAGCAGGCCGGCCAGGCGCAGTGGGCGCAGAAAAACGATCCGCGCATCACCCGCGTCGGCGTGTGGCTGCGCCGCTTCCGCATCGACGAGCTGCCGCAGCTTTTGAATGTTTTGAAAGGTGAAATGGGCGTGGTCGGCCCGCGCCCCGAGCGGCCGCAGTTCGTCGCGCAGCTGCGCACGCAGATCCCCTATTACGATCTGCGCGCGCTGGTGCCGCCCGGAATCACCGGCTGGGCGCAGATTCGCTATCCCTACGCCGCCAGCCTCGAAGAGGCGCGGATGAAGCTCCAGTACGACCTCTATTACGTCAAGCACCTCTCGGTATGGCTCGACCTGGTGATCTTGTTCCACACCGCCAAGGTCGTCCTCTTCGGGCGTGGCGCACGGTGACGCCCGTCGACCTCGGCATCCCGGGTGCAAAGAAGGACGACAGACACGCACTCGAGGAAACGGACATGCTCAAGCAGGGAACGCGGGTTCTGGTGACGGGCGGAGCAGGGTTCCTCGGTTCCCACGTCGTCCGCGCGCTCTTGAGCGCCGGCTGTCCGGTGCGGGTGCTCGACGATCTCTCGACGGGAAAGCGCGAGCGTCTGGCCGGCTTCGGCGCGCGGCTCGAGCTCCTCCACGCGGACGTGCGCAATCCCGGCGCGGTCGAGCGGGCGGCGCGCGGCGCGCACGCGATCATCCATCTGGCGGCGATGCCCGCCGGCTCCGATCCGGCCCGCGCGCAGGAGGTGCAGCTCGGCGGCGCGCTCAACGTGCTCGCCGCCGCGCGCGCGATTCAAGATCGTCACGAGCGCCCGCGGGTGGTGCTCGCCGGCTCGGGAAATGTCTATGGGCGGCAGCCGGCGTTCGTGCTCCACGAGGAGCTGATGCCGCGCCCGGTGGTCGCCGAGGCGGTGATCGCGCTCGCCGCCGAGCACTATGGACGCGTCTACCGCGAGGCGCACGGCGTGCCGGTCACCTGCCTGCGAATCTTTCGCACCTTCGGCCCCGACGAAGATCCCGAGCGCGCCGATGCGTCGGTGGTGGCGCGCTTCATCCGCGCCGCGCTCGACGGCACCTCGCCGGTGATCCTCGGCGACGGGCAGCAGACCCGCGACCTGGTGTTCGTCGACAACGTGGCGCAGGCGATCCTCGCCGCCGCGTCGGTAGATCACCCCGAGCCGCTCAACATCGCCTCGGGCGAAGCGATCGCGATCAACTTTTTGTGGACGATGGTGCTCGAGCTGGCGGGCAAGCGCCGCCTCGCGATCGAGCCGACCTACGTGCCGGCGCCGCCGTGGCAGCCGCAGCACGCGCGGCCGCAGATCCAGCGCGCCTGCAAGGTGCTCGGATGGGCGCCGTCGGTGCGGCTGCGCGACGGGCTGCAGCGCGTGGTGCACCACTACCAGAATTTGCGCAGCGCCGATCCGAACGCCTGGTTCGCGCCGCGGCAGGGCGAGACGAGCCAAGCGCGTCGTCCGGCGCGTCCGCCGAGCTCGCCGCCGCGGCCGAGCCGCAACACGCCGCCGCCGACTCCGGTGCCGGTCGCGCCCGAGGTGCTCGACGCCACCGATCTGGTGATGGAGGAGGAGCCGGAGGAGGCGGAGATCGAGTGGGCGCCGGTGCCGGCGGTGCCGGGGATGGGCCGATGATCGCCGCCGAGCAAACCGCGCCGGAGGGCGCGATCGCCGTCGAGGAGCTGACCGATCGCGCGGCGATCGGCGCGCTGTTTGGCGAGTGGGAGCGGCTGCGCGCCGAGGTGGCCGCGCGCGGCGGCACCCGCGGGCCGTTCCTCTCGCCGACCTGGATCTCGATCTTCGCCGCCTCACTCGCCGGCGCCGAAAGCGGGCGCGCGCTGCGAATTTTGGTCGCTCATCGCCAGGGCCGCCTCGCCGGAATTCTGCCGCTCGTCGCCGAGCGGCGGCAAATCGCGGGCCTGCCGGCGCGGGTGCTCCGCTCGCTCTCCGACGATCATTCCGACCGGTTCGACGCGCTCCTCGACGGCGAAGCGGCGGCGCGCGCGATCTTCGATCACCTGGCGCGCGATCGCTCCTGGGATGTGCTCGAGCTGCGCGAGGCGCCGGTCGCCGCCGGCGCGGGGATCGATCGGCTCGTCGAGATCGCGCGTGCCCGCGGCCAGCTCCTCGGCGAGTGGCCGTCGCTCGCCTCGCCCTATCTGCCGCTGCCGTCGAGCGTTGCCGAGCTCGAGCGCGGGCTCGCGGCCAAGTTCCGCGCCAACCTGCGCCGCCGCGCCCGCAAGCTCGCCGCCGAGGTCGGCCCTCTCGCCCTCGAGCGCATCGCCACGGGCGCCGACTCGAAGACGATCGACCGCGCGCTCGACGACGGCTTCGGGCTCGAGGCCGCCGGCTGGAAGGGCGAAGCCGGCACCGCGATCGCCTGCGATCCCGCGCTCTCGGCCCGCTACCGCGCGCTCGCCCACGCCTTCGCCGCCCGCGGCCAGCTCGCGCTCTCCTTTCTCACCGTCGGTGGCGCGCGCCGCGCGTTTCACTTCGCGCTCATCGAGGACGGGGTCTATTACCTGCTCAAACCCGGCTACGATCCCGCGCTCGCGAGCTACGGCCCCGGCCATCTCCATCTCGATCTGGTCGCGCGCGCGCTCATCGAAGACGGCGCCCGCGAGATCGATCTGCTCGGCGACGATCTGCCGTGGAAGCGCGACTGGACCGACCGCGTGCGCCGCCACGCCTGGCGCTACATCGTCCGGCCGACCCCGTTTGGCCGCGCGCTGCACGCCTGGAAATTCCGCCTCGCGCCCGTGGTCAAGCGGCTCGGCCAAAAGCTCACCCAATCGCTTTCCCGGAGCGAATGATGCGATCGACCGCGCCCCGCACCCAGCCTTGGTCCGGCGCGCCCGCGCGCCGCTTCGTGCCAGCGCTGCCGACGCTCGAGCCGCGCCTGCTCATGCCGTCCTGGTCGCCGCCGCGCGCGCCGCTCTTTCCCTTCGAGCCGCAAAGGGACGGAAGCGCGCCTTCGATTCAGCATTTTTATCTCGCCCGCGCCGGCGTGTTTCACGCCATCCGCCACTTCCTCGGCGGCAGGCCGGGCACCGTGCTCCTGCCCGCGTACCACCACGGCGTCGAGGTCGAGGCGGTGCGCGCGGCCGGCGCCAAGCTCGCCTTCTATCGCATCGACTCCGAGATGCGCGTCGATCTCGACGACCTCGCCGAGCGGGCGCGCGCGCCCGAGGTGCGGGTGGTCTATCTCACCCACTTCGCCGGCTTCGCCCAGCCGGTCGCCGAAGTGGCGCGCCTGTGCCGCGAGCGCGGGCTGTTTCTCGTCGAGGATTGCGCGCTGGCGCTGCTGTCGCGCGATCCGTTCGGACGACCGCTCGGCCAGACCGGCGACGCGGCGGTATTCTGTCTCTACAAAACTTTGCCGGTGCCGCACGGTGGGCTCCTGGTCGCGCGCGACGTGCCGCTCGAGGATTCGCCCGCGCCGCCGCTCGCCTCCACCCTGCACCACGCCGCCGGCCTGCTGCTCGCCGATCTCGAGCTCCACTCGAGCGGGCTCGGCCGCACCGTGCGGGCGCTCGCGCGCGCCGCCGCTCACGCCACCGTCGACGCGCTGGTGCCGATGGTGCAGACCGGCACCCAACACCTGCGCGCCCGCGATCTCGAGCTCGGCGCCTCGCGGCTCGTCGAGCAATTGGTCGGCCGCATAGATCTCGAGCTGGTGCGGGTCAAGCGCCGCCGCAACTTTCGCCGGCTCGCCGACGCGCTCGCGGGCGCGCCGCTCGTCGGAGCCCCGCTGGCCGAAGGCGCCTGCCCGCTGTTTGTCCCGCTGCGGGTGCGCGACAAGCCGTCCGCGCTCGCCGCGCTGCGCGCCCGCGGAGTCGAGGCGATCGACTTCTGGCGCTCCGGCGATCCCGCCTGCGACCTCAAACCCTTTCCCGAGGTGGCGGCGCTCCGCCGCGAGGTGATCGAGCTGCCCTGCCACCAGTCGCTCGACGATGACGCGATCGACTTCGTGGCGCGCGCGGTCAAGTCCGCGAAGGAGGTCCTGGCGCATGCGTGAGCCTCTCTCAGCTCGCCGCCTCGACGTGGTGCCGTGGGACGGTCCGCTCGAGCCGCTCGCCTCCGAGTGGAGCGCGCTCGTCGATCCCCACCATCCCGGCGCGGCGTTCCGCTCGTTTCCCTGGGTCTCGTGCTGGTGGAACGGCGCGTCGGCGCTGCGCGAGGCCAGGCTGCTCCTCGCCAAAGAGCAGGACCGCACCGTCGGGATCTTGCCGCTCTACGCCGAGCCGCTCGCGCTCGGCGGCCGGCGCCTGCGCCTGATGGGCGACGACATCGTCGGCTCCGATTTTTTGGGCGCAATCGCGCGTCCCGACGATGCTCCGGCGGTCGCGCGCGCGTTCGCGGATCATCTGCACGACGCCGGCTTCGACGAGCTGCAGCTCGATGATCTGTTGCCCGAAGATCCGCTGCTCCAGGCGCTCCGCGAAGATCGCGCCCACGCGTTTCAGATCGCGCCGCGCTATCGCTGCCCGTTCGTCCGCCTCGCCGGCGAGTTCGACGACTATCTCGCCCAGCTCCCCGACGGCATCGGCGCGCAGTGGCATCGGCGCCGTCGCTGGCTCGAGCGCTGCGCCGGCTACCGGATCGAACGCCTCTCCACGCCCAGCGAGATCGCGGGCGGGATGGAGATCCTCATCGACCTGCACCGCAAGCGCTGGGCGCTCGAGGGCGGCTCCGACGCGTTCGACGGCGCGCGCGTCGAGGGTTTTCATCGCGACGCCGCTCCGCGCCTGGCCGCGCTCGGGTGGGCGCGCATCTTCGTCCTTCACGCCGAGGGCGCGCCGCGCGCCGCGCTCTACGGCTTCCGTCACGGCGATCGGTTCGCGTTCTACCAGGCGGGCCACGAGCCGGCGTGGCGCCCGCGCTCGGTCGGCACCGTGCTGCTCGGC
>JANWLJ010000226.1 GCA_025450955.1 Polyangium sp. (in: bacteria)
GGGCACCCAGGTCGTACTCGGTCTTCTCGACGCCGGGCAGCACGGTGTCGAGCACCCGGACGGCCTGCTCGATCACCTCGGGTCCGATGCCGTCGCCGGCGATGATCGCGATCCTGTTCATGGGCTCCCCGCCTTTTCGTAGAGCGTCGCGTTTTCGCGCACCGTCTTGACCGCGTGGCTGGCGCGATCCTTCTCGAGCGCCCACTCGCCGTCGAGCTCGGAGAATCCCCAGCTCCCGTCGGCGTCGTGCACGAAGTGAAACGGCATCCCGTCCTTGCGCGCCACCCACATCGCGTTCGGCCCGTCTTTGCGGGTCATGATCGGCCCGCTCACCGCGCCGAGCCGCTTGCGATAGCGTTCGACGATCTTTTGCCGCGCGCACACCTTTTCGAAATAGTGCAGCGCATCGTCGGCCGAGGCGGCGTCGAGATTGGCGAGCGCGGCCGCGGCGGCGGCGTCGGGATATTTGGCGCGGATGATGGTGCGCTCGCTCCGCTCGTCGGTGTACACCGATGAGATCTCCTCCCTGCTCGCGGCGTCGAGCGCGCGATAAAAATCGGCGCCGTTTCCGGCCGCCACCGCCCGCTCGAGCCGCCGGAACGCCTCCTCGGGCGTGCGCGCCGGCTTCTTGCACGAGGCCGCGCCGAGCCCGAAGAGCGCCGGCAGGAGGACCAGCCAAGACGCGGTTTGCCGAGTGCGGATCACCCCCTCTCCGATAGCAAAGCGCACCTTCGGCGTCAACGTCGGGAACCCGGGCCGCGCCGCGGTGTCAAACCGTGTGCTAGATTTCGCCGACGAGCGCATGGCCAACGAACCCCCCGAGACGCCGCCCGCCGACCCTTCGGATCCCGCCGGCCCCTCCGATCCCGCCGAGGACGCCGTCGACGAGGAGCTGGCCCGCCTCACCCCGACCCCGCGCCGCCGCAGCCCGCTCATCGCGCTGGTGGTGATCGCGCTCGCCGCGGTGGTGCTGTTCCATCTGCGGGCCGACCTCCTCTACGCCTTTGCCGGGCGCACCCCGACCGAGCTCGGCGACGCGCGCAACCTGCCGGCCACGCTCGGCGACGACACCTTCGCGACGGTGCGCGGCCAGCCCGACTTCCGCAACGCGCTCACCATCGAGCCGCGCGGCCAGCGCGATCGCGAGACCTTCTTTCGCCTGCTCGGCTCGGGCTCGCGGATGTTCGTGCGCGCCGCCGACACCACCTTCCGCGCCGATTTGTCCCAGGCGTGGACCGGGCGGCTGCGCCGCTTCGACGCGCAGCCCTATGCGCCGTCGTTGCGCCACTACTTCGCCGAGAAGGTGAAGGCGCGCCGCTTTCTCTCGCCGTCGGTGCTGCGCGACGCGCTCGCCAAACCGCCCGGCGCCGCCCTGCGCGATCGCGCCGGTGAGCCGCTCTCGCTCGCCGCGGGCAGCCCGATCGCCGTCGACGTCGCCTGGCCCGATCGCATCCTCGTCCTCATGAGCAAGGATCGCTATGCCACGTTAGGCGACGCGCAGCACGAGCTCGCGCGCCTGGGCCTGAAGGTCGAGCCCGGCTATCCGTCGGCCGACGACTTCAGCCTGCTCGTCGCCGCGCCCGCTGCCGACCGCAATGCGATCATCGACAAGCTCGACGGCGCCGGCTATCGCTTTCGCGCCGCCGGCGAGCGGTTCGAAGCGCGCCGCGCCGATCTGCAGGCGACCGGCCCCGGGCTCCTGTTCTCCGCCGCCACCGCGATCGGCGTCGACGGCACCCGCTCTCCGGCGCGCGCGCTGCCGATGGTGGTGCCGTGGGAAAACCTCCAGGCCGCCAGCATCTCCTCGCCGATCGTGGTGCCGGCCAACGCCTGGGTGCTCACCGAGGGCGAAGCGCCGCGCGCGTTCTGGTGGGCGCCGCTGCTCGCGCTCCTGCTCGTCGGCTTCGCCGCTTTCAACGCCTGGTACCTGGTTGTGCGAGGCCGGCGCGCGTAGTACCTATTTTGCGTGATCCGCGTCCACGACACCCTACAGCGAAAGAAGGTCGAGCTCGAGCCGCGACGGCCGGGCCAGCTCGGCTTCTACGTCTGCGGCCCGACGGTCTATAACTTCATCCACCTCGGCAACGCCCGCGCGTTCGTCGCCTTCGACGTGGCGGTGCGCCATCTGCGCGCGCGCGGCCTTCAGGTCACCTACGTCCGCAACGTCACCGACATCGACGACAAGATCATCAAGCGCGCCCACGAGCTCGGGGAGGACTTCGCCGCGCTGACCCGCCGCTTCACCGCCGCGTTTCACGAGGACATGAAGAGCCTGTGCTGCCTTGCGCCCGACTTCGAGCCGCGGGTCTCCGAGCACCTCGGCGAGATCGTCCGGCTCATCGAGCGCCTCATCGAGCGCGGGGTCGCCTACAGCTCGGCGGGCGACGTCTATTTCTCCGTCGGTGACTTTCCCGCCTACGGCGAGCTCTCGCACCAGCCGCTCGATCAGCTCGAAGCGGGCGCGCGGGTCGAAGTTCCCGAGGAGCGCGCCGGCCAGAAGCGGGCGCCGCTCGACTTCGCGCTGTGGAAGGCGGCCAAGCCGGGCGAGCCGTCGTGGCCGTCGCCGTGGGGCCCGGGCCGGCCCGGCTGGCACATCGAGTGCTCGGCGATGGCGGAGAAATATCTCGGCGACGCGTTCGATCTCCACGGCGGCGGGATCGATCTCGCATTTCCCCATCACGAAAACGAGCGCGCCCAATCGCTCGGCGCGCACGGCGCGGGCAGCTTCGCCCGCTACTGGCTGCACAACGGCTTCGTCAATTTCAATGGCGGCAAGATCTCGAAGAGCGACGAGTCGCAGAAGATCCTCTTCGACCGCGCGTTCCGCCTGCGCGTGCTCGTCGAGCGTCACGGCGGCGAGGCGGTGCGCGCGTTTTTGCTCACCACCCAATATCGAAATCCGATCGGCTTCGAGGTGATCGCCGACGGTGACGACGTGCGCACCGCGCCCTTGCGCTTCCCCGGTCTCGAAGAGGCCGAGCGCCGCCTCGAATACGGCTATCTCACGCTCGAGCGCCTCGCAGGCGCGCTCTCGATCGGCAAGGCCGCCGGTGAAGGGCCGGTCGCCAAAGAGGCGGAGAGCTGGCTCGCCACCTTCCAAGAGGCGCTCGACGACGACTTCAACACCGCCGAGGCGCTCGCCGCCCAGGGCGAAGCGCTCGCGCTCTGTAATCGCATCCTCGACGGCAAGCTCGACGCGCCCAAAGACGTGCGCCGCCGCACCCTCGAAAAGTTACAGCGCGATCTCACCCAAGCCGCGGGCGAGCTCGGTCTGCTCGAGGCCGAGCCCGAGAGCTGGCTCTCGGCCCATCGCGCCCGGCAGTGCGCGGCGCGCAAGATCGACGCCGCCTGGGTCGACGCGCAAATCGCCGAGCGCACCCAGGCGCGCGGTCAGAAAGATTTCGCCCGCGCCGACGCGCTCCGCGACCAGCTCAAGCACGCCCACATCGAGATCATGGACACGCCACGCGGCACCACGTGGCGTGTCGCCGACTGAGCGTTACTGCTCCGAAGGATTCTGCCCCTCGGGCATGGTGCCCTTCATCTGCTCGTGTTTGGTCTTGGTCTCGCTCTTGGTGGTGCTCTTGAGCTGACTGAGCTCCTGGCCGTTCTGCTTCAGCTTCGGCAGGGTCGACTGCGCGTAGTCCTTGAGGTCGGGCGTCTTCACCTCGTTCGACGCCTTTTGGAAGGTGTCCATCGCCTTCTTGTGGCTCTGCTCGGAGATCTTGACGTACTCATCGTCGAACTTCGGCCCATTCAGCTTGGACAGCTTGTCGTACTTGTTCCGCGCCTCCGAGGTCATGTTGGTCGGCACCTGCGCGTTCTCGTCGCTGGCGATCTTCTTCAGCTTGTCGAGCGACTGGGTGTGCTCATCGACCGCCTTCTTGGCGAAGTCTTTGACCTGATCGTTCGACGCCCGATCGGTCGCCAGCTTGCCGAGGTCGATCGCCTCCAAGTCGTTCTGCGCCGCCTTGTCGATGAACCTCTTGTCCTGGGACGGCATCTTGGTCTTGCTCGTCTCGTTCATCTGCTGCGTCTGCCCCTGCGTGTCGCCCTCGTTGGCCGGCGCCTGGGCAAACACCGCGCCACCCACTCCCATCGACAGCACCAGCGTACCAATGGTCAAAATCCTTCGCATGGAATTGCCTCCTTCCGCGGCTTGGCAATGCAGCCGCCGTTCCAGTCAGCCGCTCGAGGAGGTAGCGAGCGCTAGCCGTTTACGTGCGTGGGCGGCTGCTCGCCCGCGAGGATGCGATCGAGCTCGCCGCTCGCATCGAGCTCGGCGAGATCGTCGAAGCCGCCGATCGGAACGCCGCCCAAAAAAATCTGCGGCACCGTGCGCATCCCGCTCTGCTCCATCAGCCACAGGCGGCGATCGGGATCGTCGGTGCAGTCGATCTCTTCGAAGGCGACGCCTTTGCGTTTGAGGAGCGCCTTGGCCGAGCGGCAGTAGCCGCAATAGGTGGTGGTGTAGACCTGGACCGGGATCATTTTTCGTTCAGGTCCTCGGAGAGGTAGGCGAGGATCACCTCGTCGAGCGATTTCTCGGAGATGAGATCGCCGCCGAAGATGCTGTCGGAGCCGCCGGGCGGGCTCGCCGGGGCCGGAGCATCGCTCTTCACCGGATTCGCTTTTGCGGGCGCGGCGCCGGCCGCGGGCGTCGCGAGCTGCGGCGCGGGCGACTGCCAGCGGGTCGAGCTCGGCGGCGACGGGCGCGCGGTCTGCGGACGGCGCGGCGCGCTCCTGGGCGCACCGGGCGTGGTGCCCTCGCCGCCGATGATCACCGCCGGCCGGGTCACCACCACGCCCTCGGCGCTCGGCTTCGACGCGTAGGCCGGCGGATGTCCCGTCGCCGGCGGCCGGCGTCCACCGAGCCCGGCGGCCGGCATGCGCGGCGCGTGCGCGCTCGACGGCGGCGGCGCGGGCGGCCGGGGAATCTGCGGCCGCTCGAGCGCCGGCACGGTCGTGGCGCGCCCCACCGATCCGGTCTGCGGCGGCGACGGCGGCGAAGCCGGAAGCGAAGAAGAAGGCGCGGGCACCTGCGGCCGCGTGCTCGGCGCCGCTCGCGGCGGCTGCGGCGGCACCTGCGCCAGCCGTCCCGTCGGCGGCGGCACCGGCGTCTCGCGTTCGGTGCGCGCGCCGGCCAGCGGCAACACCGGCAGATCGTCGAGCGACACCGACTCTTCCACCTCGAGCTGCATCTCGAGCGGCGGCTTCGCGTTCGGATCGGTGGACTCCTCTTCGCTCTGCCGCACCACCGGCTCGCCGAAGAACTTGCCGATCTTCTCGTCGAAGACGCCCGCCTTGAGCTCGCGCAGCATCGCCTTGTGCTGCGCCTGCATCAGCTTCTGCACCGCGGTGAGCTCGGTGGCCGGATCGTAGTCGAGCCGCTTGGTGGCGAGGATGGTCCCGTCGTGAAACAGGTGGGTGAAGAGGTGCGGGTTGTGAACGCCCGAGTCCTCGGTTTGCACATGCCACAGCCGCCCCGCGTAGCGGACGTTGTGGTTGTAGCCGAGGACGGGCGAGCGCACCTTCATCGCGGACCTTTGGTCTCTGCAAGTATAGCAGGGGGCGACACAACTTGATCATTTCCACTCGGACGGGCTATGAAAGCAGGATGGGCGCCAAGGAGGCAGAACGTCCGTTCCTGGAGAGGGTGAGCGAATACCTGCTTTCGCTGCCGTTCGATCTCAAGATTTTGCAAGAGGCGGTGACCGATCCCGATCTCGATCGCTCGGCCCGCGAGATCGCCGCCGGCACCATCATTCACTCGCTCCTGCCGCAGGAGGGCGACTCGCCCGGCCGCTACGTCGACGACGTTCTGCTCGTGCGCGCCGCGTTCAAGCGGGTGGTCGCCGACGGCTCCGACGGGGCCAAGGCGTTCGCCGAGCGGTTCTCCGACGTCTACGGCCGCCTCGACGAGGATCTCGCGCTGTTTCAGCAGGCGCTCGGCGATCTGTGGCCGTGGCTGAGCGCGAAGCTCTCGAACTTTCCCAAGCTGGTCTACAAGGGCAAGCGTCCGGCGCAGTGCATCGAAGACGACGAGACCGCCCTGTTCCTCTATGAAGAGGGGCTCGAGTTTCAAACCAACTTCAATGTCACCGAGGAGCAGGTGCGCAACAAGCTGCGCCGCGCCGACACCCTCATCGACATCCTCCATCGCCGTCGCGCCGACGAGGCGAAGAAGAAGGCCTGACATGACCCTGGCTCGTTTTGTGTCGCGGCTGATCGCGTTCGCGTCGGTGGCCGCGCTCGCCGCGTGCGGCAACACGGTCACCGGCTCCTCGGGCGCGCGCGCCTGCATCACCGCCGCCGCCTGCGCGCCCAGCATCGGCGGCGTCTCGCAGTGCACCGCCAGCATCGCCGGCGTCAACAACGCGGCCTTCGCCGCCGCCGCGCACATCAACGGCGCGGAGGTCAACTGCCTGGCCGGCGCCGGCAACAACTGCGACACCGCCCGTCGCTGTTTGAACGGCGGGATGGAGCCGCAGCCGTGCACCGGCGGCTCGGCCTCGTGCGCCGGCAACATCTACAACTTCTGCGGCGGGCTGACCGGCACGAACGGCCAGGAGGGCACGCAGCAGTTCGACTGCGCGTCGGTGGGCGAGATGTGCGTCGGCTCGGGCGGCACCATCGACTGCGGCCTCGGCACCTGCTCGGGCAATGCGTCGAGCTGCGTCGGCAACCAGCTCCAGAGCTGCCAGGGCGGCATCCTGCACCAGTTCGACTGCGCGCCCTACGGCGCCACCTGCGTCACCACCATCGGCATCTCGCACTGCCGCGGCTCGGGCGCGGCCTGCACCGCCGGAAACCCGCTCGATCCGTTCGCGCCGGTGCGCTGCGACGGCGCGACCCTGGTGGTGTGCGCCGACGGGCAGGAGGCGCGCTTCGACTGCGGCCAGCTCGCCGAGGGCTGCTTTCCGAACGTGGGCGGCCGCGCATTTGGCTGTGCGCTCGGCGGCGACTGCGATCCCAACAACTACAGCGCCACCTGCATCGGCACCAAGCTCAACTTCTGCAACAACGGCAAGGTCTCCACCTTCGACTGCACCTCGGCCGGCTTTCACGGCTGCGACCCGCAAAACGGCGGGCGCTGCACACCTTAAAATCTGAAAATCTGATCTAGAGATCGACGCGCTCGACGGGGCCGAGCGGGCGGCCGAAGAAGCGGGCGCCGACCTCCTCGATGCGCGCGTCGTCGGTGACGTAGCAGCGCAGCGCGCAGCGGACCGGCTCGCTCATGCGCGCGAGATCGTGCAGCGCGAGCAGCGCGAAGGTGGCGTGGGCCATCGCCTCGGCGGAGTCGACCAGCTTCACCTCGTGGCCGAAGCGCTCGCGCGCGACCCGCTCGAGCACCCCGCGCAAAAGCGGATAGTGGGTGCAGCCGAGCAGGAGCACGTCGAGCTCGGGCGCCGCTGCCGCCAATTCGTCGAGATAGCGGCGCGCCACCGCCTCGGCCACCGCGCCGTCGGTCCAGCCCTCCTCGGCGAGCGGAACCAGAAGCGGACACGGGTGCGCGGTCACCTGCACCGGCGCGCGCCCGGCCGCTTTCGCCGCCTCGGCGATCGCCCGCGGATAGGCGCCCGAGCGCACCGTGCCGAGCGTGCCGATGACGCCAATTTTTCCCGAGCGGGTCGCCGCGACCGCCGCGCGCGCGCCCGGCTCGACTGCGCCGAGCACCGGCACCGCGACCGCAGCCTTGAGCTCCTCGAGGGCGTACGCCGAGGCGGTGTTGCACGCGATGACGATCATCTTTACGTCGCGCTCGAGGAGAAAGCGGGTCGACATCCGCGAATAGCGCGCCACCGTCTCGGCGCTCTTCGACCCGTAGGGAACCCGCGCGGTGTCGCCGAGGTAAATCAGTTCCTCTCCGGGAAGCCGCTCGCCGAGCGCGCGCACGACGGTGAGGCCGCCGACGCCGCTGTCGAAGACTCCGATCGGGCGCTGATTGGCCATCCGAGTGGCCACCGTAGCACGAGTAGTGGCCGGGCTCCCGCCGCGGCGCGGCGCGCTCAGCCGGGCCGGGTGGCTTCTTCTACTGCCGGGTAGGCGGGCGGATCGGTCGCAGTGCGAAAGGCGCACCCGGGGTGGGTGAAGCCCCACCAAAGCTCGAGGAAGGTGAGCGGCTTCTCTTTGAGTTCCCGGTAGTAGCGCACGATGCCGGGGAACATCTGCTCTACCAGCTCGAAGTCGAGCTCGGTGACGTATCCGCGCAGCATGCCCTCGGTACAGCAACCGCGGTGCCAAGCGACGCTCCCGCCCGTCACAAAAAACATTTGACCCGGGCGGCCCGAGCCCCTAATTTGCGCGCGATCGCGGACCCATGGACCCTGCCGCCTCACCCGAAGACCCAGCCTGGATGTTGCGTGAGGCGAGGCGCTGCGCCGAGCTCGAGCAGCCTCCTGCCCCCGAGGTGACGCTGGCCGCGCGCGCCCAATCGAAGGCGACCCGCGCGCTCGCGCCCGAGGTGGTGCGCGGCGAGCTCGAGGGGATGCTGCTCGGTCGCGGCGTGCACCTCGCGCTACAGTGGCTGCACGACACCGGCCTCCTCGAGATCTGGCTCCCCGAGCTCGAGGCGACGATCGACTTTTCGCAAGAGGCCGGGCGGCGTCACAAGGACGTCTGGGAGCACACCAAGCAGGTGGTGCGGCAGAGCGTGCCGCGTCCCGATGTTCGCTGGGCGGCGCTGCTCCACGACATCGGCAAGGTCCCGACCCGCACCTTCACTCCCGACGGTGGCGTGCACTTCCATCGCCACTCCGAGGTGGGCGCGCGCATGTTCGAGGACGTGGCGCGGCGCTTTCGCTTCGACAAGCCGATGAAGCAGAAGCTGAAGTTTTTGATCCTGCATCATCTGCGGCCGAATCAGTACGACGCGTCGTGGACCGACTCGGCGGTGCGGCGCTTCGATCGCGAGCTGCAGGAGCACCTGGTCGA
>JANWLJ010000227.1 GCA_025450955.1 Polyangium sp. (in: bacteria)
AGAAGGAGCGGAGATGAGAGTGCTCGGGATCTGCCTTGTGTCCTTCACCCGGGCCGCCGGCTGCAGCTCGAGCCGCGCCCGCGGAAACGGAAACGGCAACGGCCTCAGCGACGGCGGCACGCCCGATCTCGCGCCGATCGTGCAGATGAATCAGGTGGTGATCGCGACCGGCGCGCCGGCGAACGCGCCATCGCTGTTCGGCGGCCCGAACGATCTGGCGAGCGCGCCCTCTTTGGTCTATCCGCCCGACGGCGTCTTGATGCCGCCCAACCTGAACGAGCTCGAGGTGCAGTTCACCGCCGCCGCCGGCACCACGCTGTTCGAGATCGGCTTCATCTCGCCGGCGCTCGCGCTCAAAATCTACACGCCGTGCGTACCGGTCGGCAGCGGCTGCGGCTTCGAGCCCGACGCGATGACCTGGAAGGCGCTCTCCGACGCCGGACGCGGCGGCCCGATGCAGGTGACCTTGCGCGCGACCTCGATGTCGGGCGGCCCGGTCGGCTCGGCGGCGCCGCGCACCATCTCGTTCACCGACGAGGATCTGCTCGGCGGCCTCTACTATTGGGCGGCGGCCTCGGGCGCGGTCAACCGCTACGACTTCGGCCTGCGCGGACAGAAGGCCGAGAGCTTCTACACGCCCGCGCAGTCGGGGGCGACCTGCGTCGGCTGTCATGTGCTGTCGCGCGACGGCTCGCGGATCGCGGTCGGGCTCAACATCCCCGGCCCGGCGACGCTGCGGCTGCTCGACGTCGCCACCCGCACCACGCTCTACGAATCGGCGGGCGGTCCCGGCGCCTCCGGCGGCTCCAACTTCGAGGCGCTCTCTCCCGACGGCGCCGAGGTGCTGGCCAACCTCGGAAACGATCTCGGGCTCTACAACGCGCAGACCGGCGCCGCGCTCGGCGCGAGCCCCGCGATCGCGAACGCCACCATGCCCGACTGGTCGGCCGACGGCGCCCGCGTGGTGTTCGCGCGCAGCGGCACCAGCACGCCGTGCTTCGGCGGGATCTGTCCGGTCAATCCCGGCGTCGACACCGCGTCGCTGTTTCTCTCGCAGGTGAGCGGCACGAGCTTCGGCGCGCCCACCCAGCTCGTCTCAGGCGGCGCCTCGAACAACAACTACTATCCCTCGTTCTCGCCCGACGGCGCGTTCGTCGCCTTCAACCGCTCGACGCAAAACTCCTACGACGCGCCCGATGCGAAGGTGATGGTGGTCCCCGTCTCCGGCGGCGCGCCGGTCGATCTCGGCGCGGTCAACGCGCAGGCGGGAAACTCGTGGCCCAAGTTCGCGCCGTTCGTGCAGCACTACCAGGGCAAGACGATCTTCTGGCTCACCTTCTCGAGCCGCCGCGACTACGGGCTGCGCCTGGTCAACAGCGCGCAGTCGGATCCGAAAAATCAGATCGCGCAGCTCTGGATGGTGGCGGTCAGCCCCGACAGGCTCTCTCAGGCGGGCGACGCCGGCTATCCGCCGTTCTGGCTGCCGTTTCAAGATCTCTCGACGGGAAATCACATCGCGCAGTGGACCCAGACGGTCGCGCGCCAGCCGTGCACGCCCGGGCCCGACGAGATGTGCGGGGTCAATGAGGTCTGCATGAACGGTGTGTGCGTGCCGCAAACGATCCAATAGCGTATCCTGTCGTCGGTGATGCAGCCGGCGATCAGATGGGGCCTCGGGCTGGGCGCGCTCGCGCTCGCGGGCTCGCTGCTCGTGTGGGCGATTCACATGCCGAACGAGCCGGTCAAGATCGTGCCGCTCTCGCCGCCGGCGTTGCACGAGCGCGATCCGGCGCCGGCCGAAGAGGCGAGCGGCGAGACCGAGGAGGATGCGCCGCAGGCGGTCTCGAGCGCGCAGCTCCCCGAGCAGCTCAATCGGCGGCAGCTCGAAAAGGGAATGGATGACGTCAAGCCGCTGGTGCAGAGGTGCCGCGGCCTCGAGCCGCCATTTTCCGGAATCGTGCGGGTGCGGGTCACCATCTCGCGATCCGGCAGCGTGCAGTCGGCGGTGATCTCGCCGCCCGCGGCCGGCACCCCGACCGGCGACTGCGTCGTCAAGGCGGTCAAGCGCGCGGTCTTCCCGCGCTACCGCGGCACGCTCGCAGCAACCACCGAGCTGAGCTGGCCCTTTTGGTTTGCGCCGCCCGGCGGCCTGCCCGCCGAGCCGACGACGACTAGCGCTGTTCCAGCTCGCTGACCCGGCGGCGCAGCCGGCCGAGACGAATTGCGGCCAGCACCAGGCCGAGCGCGAGCAGGAGAATCAGCACCAGCCCGGAGGTGGCCAGCGTCGCCAGCGCGGTGCGCGAGCCGCGCGCGACCGAAAACGGGCCGACCCGCCCGAGCGCGCCGAGCTGTCCCGCGCGCCCCGACGCATCGACCGCGGGCGCGTCGCTCGCAGCCAGCGAGGTCATCACCACGCTCACGTCGGCGGCGGCGAGCGCCGGCACCGCGCCGGCCACCAACCGCTGCACGTCGGCCTCGCCGACCGAGAGCGGCCCGCGACTCTTGAGCAGCACCGAGGCGGTGGCGCGCGCCGGCGGAGCTTCGGAAAAGAGCGGATCGTCCGTGGGCAGCGCCAGGTGCACCCGCGCGGCGACCACGTTCGGCAGCTCGTCGAGGGTCCGCTCGAGCTCGGCGCCGAGCGCGGCGGCCAGGCGCGCGCGTTCCTCGACGGGGCTCGGCAAGAGCGACGCTTCGGCGAAGGTCTCGGCCAGCCCCTTTTGATTCCGCCGCGGCAGATCGTGCGCCTCGAGCAGCCGGAACGCGCGCGCCGCGTCGCCCGACGCGACTTCGATCTGGTACGCGCCGCCGGTGTCCTCGGCGACTTTATCGGCGGCGATCCCGTTCGATTCGAGCAGCGTCGCGACCTGATTGGCCTGCCGCTCGTCGAGGCCGTGCTCGAGCTCGACCCCGCAGCCGCTCATCGCCAGGAGCAGCACCGTCACCACCAGCTTGCGCACGAACCGAGATCATAAGCTGAAACGCCGTAACCTCGCAAACTCGACGGGCATCGGATGAACAGGCTAAATATCCCGGCGACGTCGTCGTCTGATGAACGATCCCGATTCGACAGGAGGCTCGATGCGCAACCGCTCCCGGTACCTCTCGCTGCTTCTCGCTCTCGCGATTCCTTTGGCGCTCTCGCTCCCCGGCGCGGCCGCGCTCGCCGACGGGCTCAAGAATTTGCAGGTGCTGCCGAAGAGCACCAGCAAGGACGAGGTGAAGCAGATCATGAAGGCGCAGGCCAAGGCGCTCGACGTCGAGTGCGACTTCTGCCACGACGTGCCCGACATGGCCTCGGACAAGAACCCGAAGAAGCTGACCGCGCGGCAGATGATGCGGATGACCGCCGAGATCAATCAGCACTGGCTCAAGGGGATGAAGGACGCCGAGAAGAACAAGGTCACCTGCGTGACCTGTCACCGCGGCAAAGAGATCCCCGACGCGCGCTAGCACCTCGCCACAATGAATGTGATGGGTTGAGCCGGATGTGCGTGTCGCCGTACTGGGGCGGCTCAGGGTGAGCGCGAGCCGGCTTTGCGCGGTTTTCGATCGTCGGCGTTCGGCGCGAGCTCGGTGCGCTCGAGCGCCGACTTGAGCAGGTCGACCGCGCGCGCGTGCAGGCGCGAGGTCCACGACTTCGACAGGCCGAGCGCCGCGCCCGCCTCGGTCATCGAACGATCTTCGTAATAGTAGAGCTCGATGAGGCGCCGCTCTTTTTCCGGCAGCGTCTGCATCGCGCGTCGGATCGCCTGGCCGCGCTCGCGGCGCTCGAGGTTCGCGTGCGGCTCGGTCGCCGCCGCCTCGGCATCGAGCGACGCGACGAAGATCGCGGCCACTCCGCCGAACGCCTCGGACAACAGCCGCAGCTCGGACTCGAGATCGTAGCGCGGCGGCGCGGCGCGATCGGCGGTGAGCTGCGCGCCGGCATCGCGATCGGCGAGGTTTTGCAGGTAGGCGGCGGCGCGCTCCTCGAACCGCTGCTTCTGCCACTCGGCGCGCGGCAGCCAGCCCATCCCGCGCAGCCCGTCGAACATCGCGCCGCGCACCCGGTAATAGGCGAAGGTGGTGAAGCTGGTGCCGTGCCGCCCGTCGTAGCGCTCGGCGGACTCGAGCAATCCTTGCATGCCGTAGGCGACCAGATCGTCGAATTCGATTTCGCGCGGGAGCTGCTCTTTGATCTTCGCCGCGATCGACCGGACGAACGGCACGTTGGCGTCGACCAGACGCTGACGCTCCTTCGCCGTCGTGCGCATCCGATCGAAGCTACGCTCGAGGCGCCCACCCGGTCAAGCGAGCGTCGTGGAGGCCCTTGCCTTTGCGGCGGCCCCGATCCGACGCTACATTACAGGGGATGGCCAAGGATTATCAGTGCCCGGCGTGCAAGAACCCGGTGGACCGCGCGGCGTCGGTCTGCTCGAACCCGGTTTGTCGCGCCAACCTCGCCTTCTGCTCGCACTGCCACGACATCACCACCTACACCCTCGCCGAAAAGGGCGAGGGGCGGCTGGCGCGCGATCGCTTCAAGTGCGCCCGCTGCGAGCGCATCGGGGTGAAGTGCCTGACCTGGCTCGCCGGCGGCTACTGTAACGGGCTCGCCCGCGCGCAGGAGTCGGGGGCGCGCGGCATGGACAAGCCGCTGTGCGCCGCCTGCCACGGCCGGGTCGGCGAGGTCGGCCGCTCGGTCTTGAGCTGGTCCCTCATCGGCGCGGTGGGGGGACTTCTGCGCCCGCGCCACTGATGGCGCTCCATACCCGGCTCTCGGCCGACGAGGCGCGCGCAATCCTGGCTGCCTACGGCTTCGAGCTGGAGACGCTCGAGCCGCTGCCCGATCGCGGCACGGTCAATTCCAACTTCCGCGTGCGCGCCTCCGGGCGCCTGTTCTTTCTCCGGGTGAACGAGGGCAAGCGCGACCAGGACGTCCGCGCCGAGGCCGACCTGGTGACCGCCCTGCGCGCGGGCGGAGTCCCGACCCCGGAGATCCTGGCGCCGATTCATTTGATGCAGTCGCATCAATCCGACGCCGATCATTTGATGCAATCGCATCAAAATGTCTCGGGGGATTTGATGCACGTGCATCAAAAGCCGGTGACGCTGTTTCCCTGGGTGGCCGGGCGCGAGGCGCAGCCGATCCCCGATGCGCCCTCGGTGCGCGCGGTCGGGCGCGGGCTCGCGCTCTTGCACCGCGCCGGGCAGGCGCT
>JANWLJ010000228.1 GCA_025450955.1 Polyangium sp. (in: bacteria)
CGCGCCTCCTCGGCGGTGACCAGCGACGAGAGCGGCGCCTGGAGCCGCCCGACCGTCGCCGCCAGCAGATCGTTCTCGATGTTGGAGACGATCGCCAGCCGGTAACGGCGCGCCAGCCGCCTGAGCGCGGCGGTGGTGTCGGCAAACGGTTTCCAGTCGGCGAGCGAGCGCGCCAGCCCCGGCCCATCGTCGACGAACGCCTCGAGCCCGAAGTACTGCATGGTGGCGTCGAAGCTGCGCTGCAAGATCTCGCGATAGGGCCGCCACGGTTTGAGCATCTGAAACTGGATGCGCTCCCAGCGCGCGACCCACTCGTCGGCGGTGACCTCGGGCCGCGCCTCGCTCTGCTCGCGCCTGGACGGCGCCACCCGCGCAAGCAGCGGCGCGACATAGTCGCGAATCCCGCCCTCCCAATCGATGAGCGTCCCGTAGCAGTCGAAGCTCACCGCGCGCAGCGTGGCCGGATCGATCGTCACCGCTTCAGACTAACGCGGCGGCGCGGGATCGTCGACGATCGCCGGCTTGGGCAGAAGCGCGCGCGCCAGGGAGAGCGCGAGCCGCAGATCGTTTTCCGGCACGCGCCCGGCGATTTCGATTTCGATGCCGTGCCGCTCGAGCTTCATCCCGTCGAGCGCGCGCGACAGCCCGATGAGCGCGGTGAGCGAGCGATAGCGCCCGAGCACCTCGGGCCACGCCGCCTCCATGCGCGCCGCGTCGGCCTCGCTCGAGAACACCGCCTTGACCCTGAGCTCGGGTGAGCCGTCGGCGGTGGCGGCCAGCCCGAGCGCGAGCGGCGTCGGCAGCCCGCTGCCGAACTGGAGCAGCGCCGGCACGTCGGCGAGCGTCACCAAGAGCGCCGGCCCCGACGGCTGATCGCCCACTTGATCGAGCTGTTCGAGCTCGCTCAGCCATTTTCGCTCGGGGCTGTCGCTCTTTTCTTTCTTTGCCGCGTCGAGGCGCGCGGCGTCCTCGGGTCGGGTGAGCACCGCCAGCCCCGGCGAGAGGATGCGAAACACCCGCGGGTCGCCGTTTGAAAGCGGCCGATCGAGGATCGCGCGGATGCGCGGCGAGTCGCGATAGCGCGCCGCCAAAAAGGTCGCGGTCACGTCGCGCGGATCGGCGGTGGCGATGAGCAGCGCTTGGAAATCGTCGAGCAAGGACAGCCCGGTGCCATCGATGAGCGTGTGATAGTCGGGCAGCGCGCCGAGGAGGGCCACCACCGCCTCGCGATGCGGAGAGCGCCGGAGCCGATCGGCGCGGAGGAGCACCACCAGGTTGGCGGCCTCGGGCGCGAGCGGCTTCAGATCCGCGGTCGGCGGCGCGCTCGGCGGCGCCTTCGGTCGCGGCTTCGGCGATTTTCCCGACGCGTGCGTCGCCGCCGCGCTCGGAGGCTGCGGCTTCGGCTCCGGCGGCCCGCTCGGCGCGCGCGCCCGAATCGTGCGCGGCACCACCTCGATCGCGATCGGCGCCGTCGGCCAGGAGAACCGCCCGAGAAAGAGCACCGCCAAGAACGCGGCCGCGTGAACGCCGGTCGAGATCGCCAGCGGGCCGGTCATCCTGGGCACGCGCACCACCTTACGGTCTACACCGACTATCAGGGTTCGCAAACGATCCCGCCGCGAGCCGCTCACAGCTCATCACGGCGGCCACGACGCGGACGCGCGGCCATCGTTCGGACGGGCATTTCCCCGTCGCTGCGACGAATCGCGCAGTTGCGCGCGGCACGCCGCTTGCGAAGCCGCGCCCCGTCGCCCGAGCGCGACAAGGAGGAACCCATGGACGAGATGCAAGTGATGGAGGCGCCGCCGAAGACCTGGAAGGCGGTCTACACGATCGTCGAGCGCAACGACAAAAAGTTCTGGATCCGGGTCGGAACGGCGTTCGTCAACAAGGACCAGTCGATCAACGTGCGGCTCGACGCGTCGCCCACCAACGGGCAGCTTCACATCCGCGAGTCGGAGCCGTATGGCTCGCGGAAAAACCCGAGCGAGACGTTCGCCGGGATGGGGGTCGTGTCGTGACCCGCGCGATGAAGATGGTGTTGGCGCTCCTTCTCACCGGGCTGTGCGCGTTTCCCGCGTTCGCCGATGTCTCGGTGCCGAGGGCGGTGGCGGTGGCTCAGCCGAAGGTGGCCGGGGTGGTCAACCTCAACAGCGCCACCCCCGACGAGCTCGGGTTTCTCCCCGGGATCGGACCGGCCAAGGCGCACGCGATCGTCGAGCACCGTCGCGAGCACCCGTTCAAGAAGCTCGAAGATCTGACTCGGGTGAAGGGCATCGGCCGCAAGACGTTCGGCAAGCTCAGGCCCTATCTCACGCTGGCGGGCCCGACGACCTTGAAGGGCGACGTCAAGGCCCGATAACGGAGCGACTGTCGGAGCCGAGGGGGTCCGGGCCGGCGCCGGTCGTGGGCCCGGCCTCCTCGGAAGCGACGTCGCGCTCGTCAGGCGCGGCCGCGGCGTCGACGACGAAGTCGCCGGCCGAGGAAGAACGCGGCGAGCAAAAGGAGCAGATAGCCGGCCGGAACCCACAAATCGATCGCCTCTTTGACCGGGGCCTTGGGAAGGTACGCGCGCGCCCGCGCGTCGGCGGCATCGAGCGCATCGAGCCGATCGGAAACCAGCGCCTCGGCGAAGCGCGCGTCGACGTCGGGGCCGGCGGCGCGGCAGGCGTCGAAGCGCTGCCACCACGCGGCGAGCACCTGATCGGAGCGGCGCGCGCCGAGCGCTTCGAGCGCGTAGAAGCGATCGAGCTTGGCGCCCGGGCGGAGCGCGAGATCGGGATCTTCGGTCTCGGTGAAGTGATTGCCGACCCGAGAGTAGCGGCGCTGCGCCACGTCGCGGATGCGCTGGTAGACCTCGGGCCCTTCGTAGCTCGAGCGATCGGCGAGCGCATAGGTGAGGGCGCGCGCGAACCCGGGCGCGCAGCCGGGCTTCACCCGCCCGAGATCGAGGGCGAAGGCGGGATCGACGGGTTGATGCTCGGTGAGCGCGCGAACCGGATCGCCGGGCCGGAGCAGATGCTTTTCATAGAGCGACTCGGCGAGGGTGTGATGGTTGGAGATGATGTCGATCCCGATCGCGACGAAGGTCGGCCGCGAGCGCAGGATCCCGCCCATCGAGCGCAGCTCCTCTTTGATCGACTCGATCTTTGCGTCGACGAAGAAGTCGTAGATGCCGACCTGGACGGTGTGGATCTGGTTGGCGACGTCTTCGAGGTGGTGCGCCGCTGCGCCACTCAAGGTGAGCACCAGCCGCTCGTCGGGGTTGGGCAGGTGCGCGGCGAGCACCGCCAGCTCGGTGTAGAGCTCGGCGTAGTCGGCGCCGAAGGTGTGCACCGTCGGCGGAATCGCGAACCGCCGCGGATCGCGCTTGAGCACCGCCGGATCGTCGCTGAACGGCAGCCGCGGCAGCTGATAGTGCGCGTGGGCCTGGCTCGAAAGCCCGGTCAGCCCTCCCATCTCGAGCGTCGCCGGGTCGTCGGGCACCGGCTGGCCGTAGGCGTCGCGCAGCACCTTGCGGGAGGCGTCGTGGCGAAAACGATCGCGGTCGCGAAAATCGTCGTCGGGCAGGCGCGAGGCGAGCGCGTAGACCTGCGCGCCGCCCGAGCCGGCCGGGAGCGCGGTGCCGTCGAGCCCGGCGATCGCCCGCTCGGGATTGAGACCGAGAAATTCCTTGAAGGCCCAGACGTCGAACGCGGCGGGATTCGGATAGCGGGCCAAAAATCGCGCCGCCAACTTCGGATCGGAGGCGCCCGAGCCGGCCTGCCACACCCGGGCGCGCAACGCGTCGGTCGCGGCCTGAGGCGGCGCGCTCGGCGCCACCGTCTTCGGCCCCGGATAGGCGCGCGCCGAGAGATAGGCGTGGACCGCCTGGTCGTAGGCGCCGGCTGCGCCCGGGAGCGCCGCCACTCCGAGGAGCGCCGCGATCCCCACGCCCGCCCGACTCAGCCGCACCGCCCATCCGTACCACCGACCGGACCGCTGCGCAAAACCGCACGCGCCCGGGCGGCGTCGTCAGTCGGCCAGCCGGCGATAGCGCAGGCGCCAGATCCGCAGGCCGCGCGCCTCGCAGCGCACCTCGCGCAGCGAACGGGCGCCGAACGGATTGTCCCGCACGAACGACCACGGCCCGGCGATATTGGCAAAGCGCTCCGGCTGCTCCTCGACGGTCGCGAGCGCGTCGAGCGCCAGCTCCCAGACGTCGCTCTGAAAGAACAGCTCGCCGCCCGGCCGGATCTTGCGATGCAGGCAGGCGATCAGCTCGGGCGACATCAGCCGCCGCTTGTGGTGCCGCCGCTTGAACCACGGGTCGGGAAAATTGATGTACACGCGCGCGAGCCGCTCATCGTCGAACAGCGCGTCGAGATCGACATTGACGTGCGCGAACTGCGCCCGCAGGTTGCCGAGCCCGAGCTCGCGCGCCTCCCGGTTCACCTGCGCCACCAGCGCCGCGCGGATCTCCAGCCCGACAAAGGTGGTCTTCGGATGCGCGGGCGCCCGCTCGAAGAGGAAGCGCGCGTCGGCGCAGCCGAGCTCCACCTCCACCTCGCCGGGCGGAAGCGGGACGGTCGCGAGCCGCCGCGCGTGGAACTGCGAGCGGAGCGGATTCACGTGATGCCGGACGCGGGCTTTCATGTCACTCCGGGGCGCGGGCTCGATAACACTTTGCTGACTCGCCGGTCAATTGCCGCTATTCTCGCTCCATCCCATCATGGCCCGTCGCCGCCCCACCGACGAACGCCGTCCCGCCCGAGCCGCCCGCCGCTCGCCGATGCTCCGCGACGAGCGCCGGGCCCAGCTGGTCGCGGCCGCGCGCGAGGTCTTCGGCGAGAAGGGTTACCACGCCGCGACCGTCGACGACATCACCCGTTCGGCGGGAGTCGCCAAAGGCACCTTCTATCTCTACTTCGACGAGAAGCGCGAGATCTACTACGAGCTGGTGCGTACCTTTTTGCAGCACGTCAAGGACATCGGGGCGTCGGTCGCGCGCGAGGTCCACACCGCGCAGGAGTTCTACGCCCGCTGCGAGCAGGCGGCCGGCGAGCTGCTCCGCGTCTTCATCGAGCACTACGGGCTCGCGCGGCTGGCCTATCGCGAGTCGATGAGCCTGGACGCCGAGCTCGAGCGGATGCTCCGCGAGTTCTATCGCGACCTGGCGCGCGTCGAGGCCGACAACATCCGGCTCGGGATCGAGCTCGGGCTGTTTCGGCCGGTCGACCCGCTGGTCTGCGCCTACGCGCACATCGGGATGGTCGAGCGGGCCGCGCTCGGCCTGCTCGCCGAAAAGGCGCCGGTCGATCCCAAGCACGTGGTCCGCGAGCTGCTCTCGATCGGCTTCGAGGGGCTGCGCAAGCGATGAGCGACAGCGACGATCGCGCCCGCCGCTCCAAGCGCGACGACGGCCTCGCGCTGATCGCCCTTTTGCTCGGGGCGGCGCTCGCCTATCAAGGGCGGCACATCCCGATCGAGCTCGGCGCCGGAATCGCGCTCGGCCTGGGCGGCGCGCTGCTCGCGGTGCGCGGCGGCCGGCCGATCGAAGGCCGCGGTTGGCTGGTGTGCGCGCTGCTCGTCGGCGCCGGCGCGCTCCTCGCGTGCGGGGTGCTCGCCTTCTTTCAAGAGTGGGACGCAGGCCAGTGGCTGGCCGACGGCCCGCAGTCGGCGACCGCGCCGGCCTCGCTCCGCGAGCTCTATCGGACGGTCGCCGGGCTGCGGGTGGTCGGGCTGGCCGGCTCGCTCATATTTCTCCTCGGCGCGATCGTCAACCGCATGCGCACCGACGAGGGCGAGCCTCAAAAGGAAAAGGGCCCGGACTAGCCGGGCCCTCTTCGTTGCGAAAGTGATTGCGTGAAGCGTTCTACGCGGAGACCTTGCGGACGTTCGCGGCCTGCAGCCCCTTCGGACCCTGCACGACCTCGAACTCCACCATCTCTCCTTCGCTCAAGCTGCGGAAACCCTCAGCTTGGATGGCGGTGTGGTGGACAAACACGTCCGGCGCCCCCTCACGAGTGATGAACCCGAAACCCTTCGCGTCGTTGAACCACTTCACGGTGCCCTTTTCCATTGCGATACCCTTTGTTCCTGGAGCACGCCCGTAGGGGAACGTCTCCGCGGTGCCTTTTTACTGGAGGGTTATTGTAACGAGGATGAGGTCGACGATTCGGCCCGAACCACCAGATCCATTTCGCGATCCGCGCTCCAGAGGAGTCCCTACACTCGACCGGTAGTTTAGTGACGGCCTAAATGGGCGTCAAGTATCAAAGTGACGGTCGTATCCGCGATTAAAAGTTGGGAGACTCTCTCAAAATACGCTTGGAAATGACGATTCGTTGAATCTGTCCGGTGCCCTCGAAAATATCGAACACCTTGATATCCCGATACCACTTTTCGACGAATTGCTGCTGCTCGAGCCCGTGCGCGCCGAGGATCTGGACCGCGTCGGCGCACACCTTCATCGCCATCTTGGCGGCGTAGGCCTTGGCCATCGACGCCTCCTTCGCGTTCGGCACCCCTTCGTCGGCCATCCAGGCCGCGCGCCAGCACATCAGGCGCGCCGCGTCGACCAGCCGCTTGTCCTCGGCGAGCGTCTGCGCCAAGACCGCGTAGCGCGGGATCGCGCGCGCGAGCTGATAATGCTCGCGCACGAAGTCGCGCGCGTGCTCGTAGGCGGCGCGGGCGATCCCGACCGCCAGCACCCCCACCATCGGGCGCGACGAGTCGAAGGTCTTCATCGCCGCCATGAAGCCCTCCTTGCCGCGCGCGTAGTGCGCTTCGCCGCCGAGCAGGTTCTCGTCGGGAATTCGCACGTCCTCGAGCACCAGCTCGGCGGTCTCCGACGCGCGCAGCCCCATCTTCTCCTCGATCTTGCCGAGGCTGAAGCCGGGGGTCCCCTTCTCGACCACGAACGCGCGATGGCCGGCCCGCCCCTGCGACGGATCAACGGTGGCGAAGATCACCACCCAGTCGGCGCGGCCGCCGTTGGTGATGAAGCATTTGCGGCCGTTCAAGATCCAGTGTTTGCCGTCTTTGCGGCAGGAGGTGCGGATGCCCGCCACGTCGGAGCCGGCGCCCGGCTCGGTGAGGCCGTAGGCGCCGTAGTGCAGGCCGGGCTCTTTGAACACCGAGAAGAACCGCTGCCGCTGCTCGGGCGTGCCGGTGAACTGGACCGGCGGCCCGCCGAGGCCCGGGCCGGGCAGGCTGAGCAGCACGCTCGCGTCGCCCCAGGCCAGCTCCTCGGCGCCGATCAGCGCGAAGCGGTTCTTTTGCGTCTTGCCCTTTTTGTCCTTGCTCTCTCCGGCGCCGCCGCCCTCGCCGCCATACTCGGCCGGCACCTCACCGACGGTCATCATCTGCCGCATCTGCGACAGCCGCAGCATGAACTCGTCGGGGATGCGGTGGTTGCGATCGGCCTCGAGGGAGATCGGCCGCACCACCGTCTTCGAAAACTGGTGGGCGAACTCCTTCACCTGGGCCTGCGTCGACGTGAGCTGAAAGTCAATCATGACAGCTCCTTAGGTAAAGAACGGCTGGAGGGTGGAGGAGGGGAGGCCGGAGAGCGGCTCGCCGAGCTCGCGCGCGGCCACCGCCAGATCGGCGGCTTCGCTCGGCGGCCCGAACAGCGCCAGCGCTTTGGTGTCGCGCAGCCACTTCTCGACGGGATAGTCCTGCACGTAGCCGGCGCCGCCGAGGAGCTGCACCGCGTTGTCGGCGACCCGCCAGGCCGCCTCGTTGGCGTGGGCGACCGCCTCGGCGAGCGGCGTGCCTTCGCCGCGCTCGAGCTCGCTCGCGGCGCGCCACACCATCCAGCGCGCGGCCTCGACGTCGGTGGCCATCTCGGCGAGGGTGAACGCGATCGCCTGAAAGTGCGCCACCGGCTTGCCGAACGCCTTGCGCTCCTGGGTGTAGTCGAGCGCGAATTCGTAGGCGGCGCGGGCGAGGCCCACCTGCCGGGCGGCGTTGATGAGCCCGCCGCGGGCGAACATCTCGAGCACCCCGGCGCGGAAGTCGGTCGGGTTCAAGCGATTGCCGTCGGGGATCTGGCAATTTTCCAGGATCACCTCGGCCACCTTCACCGTCTCGAGGCCGAGCAGGCGCTGTCGCTCGCCGCCTTTGAGCCCGGAATTTCCCGCCTCGACGACGAACGCCGCGGCGCCGTCCCAGCCGCTCGTGCCGTCGAGCTGAGCGAAGATGACGTGCAGATCGGCAGAGCCGCCTTCCACCACGAACGCCTTCTTCCCGTTCAGCACCCAGCCCGCGCCCTGCCTCTTCGCGGTGGTGTGAAAGCCGGCCAGCGGCGCCGCCCGCTCGCAGTAGCCGACCGCGCCGGTGCGCGTAAAACCCTTGGGATCGGCGAAGCGGCCCAAAAAGCGCTGCTGCTGCGCTTCGTCGCCGAGGCACAGGATCGCCTGCGCGGCCAGGTGCGGCGCCCACAGCGCGACCGCCGCGCCCGGATCGCCGAACGCCAGCTCCTCCTGCACCAGCGCCAGCGTGGTCAGGCTCGCGCCCTGCCCGCCGGCCGCTTCCGGCGCATCGAGCAGCCCGAGCCCGAGCTCGTGGAATTTCTGGCGCAGCGCCCCCGGCAGCGCGCCCGCCTTCTCATGCTCCCTGAGCTTCGGGCGCAGCGCCTCGGCGGCGAACTTGCGCACCGTCTCCTGGATCATCTGCTGATCCTCTTCCAGCGCGAACGAGATCATCCGGCGGCTCCTTTGGCTGCGGACTGAATGGTGACTCACTGGTCATATCGCCGCCAGAGAGCGGCTGTCAAGCGAGATTGCACGAAGCGTGCAGGAACTTCCGCCCCCGCGAAAATGCGGTCGAAACCTATCCCTTGTGAAGCTGATCGCGGGTCGGCTCGTCCTCGTCGTCGGCGTCGAGGTAGATCGGCTCGGACGGCGCGGGCGCGCGCGGCGAGCGCGGCCCGTCGGTGAGCTCGAACGGATCGAACACTCCGCGCACCCCTTGCGGGAGCTGGAGGATCTTTTCGTGCAGCTCCGCCTTGGTGATGTAGATCTCCTCGCGCCGTCCCTCGCCGAGATCGCGGCGGAGCACCAGCTCGCCGGGCGCGCCCGAACGGCGCGCGATCTCCTGCACCACCGGCGCCAGCACGTTGACCATCCGGGTGCAGATCGCCGCCGGCTCGTCGAGCTCGCGCAAGGGCTTGCCGTCGAAGCTGGCGGTGGTCATCGCCTGCCTGCGCATCGCCAGATCGCGGGTCGAGTCGATCACCCGATTCCACAGCCGGAGCACGTGGACCGCGTCCTCGCCGTCGAGCTCGAGGGTCGGCTCGCCGCTCGGCTGCCCCTCTTCATTGAGGCGCCGCAGCATCGCCTGCGGCTGGGCCTCGTCGGTGGCGACCTCGACCTGGTAGCCCGCGCCCGAGCGCGGCGCCTTGCGCAAGGTGATGAGCGCGCGCTCCGGAGTGACCGCGACCTCGGTCAACAACAGTTTGTCGAGCTTGACCGGCTGAACCTCGACGCGCTTGGAGAGCCAGCCCGACTCGATCGGCACGTGCACCTCGGTCCCGGCCGAGAGATCGGCGACCCGGCGCAGCTTGCCCCAGTCGTGCGCGGCGGGAATCGCCAGCCCGAAGACCGCCTCGACCCCGAACGGCGTGGTGACCAGCGCCTGGCCGGAGTAGAGCTCCTCGCCGGCGAGCAGCCGCACCCCGTCGGTGGTGTGCGGCAGATCGTGCCGCAGCACGAAGGCCTCGATGGCGCGGAACGAGCTTTCGCGCGCGTGGTCGACGCTGGCGCGGGTCGAGGAGATATGGCCGTTGGCCATCCCTTCGAGCTCGCCCATCTCGCCCTCGATCACCGCGCGCGCCGACTCGAGGATGCGCGAGGCGGTGCGCACCATCCGCTCCGACTTCGACGAGGTGAAGGCGGTCATGGTGAGCTTGACCGCGTCGGCCATCGCATCGAGCCGCGCCCGCTCCGCCTTGCGAAGCTGCTCGAAGCTGCCGGATCGATCGACCGCGTTGACGATCTCGTGCTGGGCCGCGAGCAGCGCGACCCCGCAGTCCACCGCCTGGCGGATCAGCTCGATGAAGTTGATGTCGAACGGGAAAGGCGTCGAATCGCCATATACATGGCCCATGACCGGACCATCATAACACAGCGTCCTAGCGGGGGATCTTCTTCGAGTCGTCGATGAATTTCTTCAGGCCGATATCGGTGAGCGGATGCTTGATGAGCTGCTGCATCACCGGAAACGGGATGGTGCAGATGTCGGCGCCGAGCTGGGCCGCATCGGACACGTGGGTCGGATTGCGCACCGACGCCACCAGCACCTCGGTGGTGTAGGAGTAGTTCTCATAGATGGTGACGATCTTTTCGATCAGCTCCATCCCGGTCTCGCTGATGTCGTCGAGCCGGCCGATGAACGGCGAGATGTAGCTCGCCCCCGCTTTGGCGGCGAGCAGCGCCTGGTTGGGCGAGAAGCAGAGGGTGACGTTGGTGTGAATCCCCTCCTGCGCGCAGGTGCGCACCGCCTTGAGACCGTCGGGGATGAGCGGCAGCTTGACCACGATGTTCTTGTGCAGCTTGTGCCACTCGCGGGCCTCGCCCATCATCTCGTCGTAGGTGGTGCTGAGCACCTCGGCGGAGATCGGGCCGTTTACGATCTCGCAGATCTCGACCACCACATCTTTGTACTTGCGGCCGGTCTTGGCGATCAGCGACGGATTGGTGGTCACGCCGTCGACGAGGCCCATCGAGTGCGCCTCGCGGATCTCGGCGACGTCGCCGGTGTCGATGAAGAACTTCATGGGAGTCTCCTTCCGAACGGGCTTTCAAACGGGCGCGAAAAGCTGAAGATACGGCCGAGATCCAGACTCGTCAAATGACCCTGACTCCGCGCGAGCTCCACGACGTCTGCGACGAGATCGAGCGCTTTGTCGCCCTGCGCCCGGGGGCCGCGATCGTGCAAAAGGTGGTCGAGCCCGACGGCGCCTCGCTCCTGGTCGGGCTCAAAGGAGGCTGGCTCTATCACTCGGCCGACGCGCGGCTCGGACGGCTCCACCTCCACGACGAGAAGCCGCCCGGTAGCGGCGCCGAGGCGCCCG
>JANWLJ010000229.1 GCA_025450955.1 Polyangium sp. (in: bacteria)
CGCCAAGCTGCGGCCGCACCGCTGGGTTCGCGCGCCCTACTGATCTTTCATTTCAGTGCATCGGGGCGCCCGGTTTGCTGCGGCGCAATAAAAATACCAGCGGCAGCGCGGCCAGCGCGATCACCCCGAGCAGCCAGATCACATCGATATAGGCGAGCACCGCCGACTGCTGCCCGATCTGTCCGTAGAGAAGCGCGAGGGCGCGGTGGGGCGCGTCGGGTGGCGAGATCCCGCGCGCGCCGAGCAGCGCGCTCAAGTGATCGAGGGCGCCGCGAAAGGCGCCGCGGTAGCGGGTGGCGTAGTCGACCAGCCGCGACTGATGGATCTGGGTGCGGCGCGCGATCAAGGTGGTGCCGAACGCGATCCCGATCGAGCCGCCGATGTTGCGCGCCATGTTGATCATCGCCGAGACGTGGTTGTTCTTCTCCGGCGCAATCCCGACGTAGGAGACGGTGTTGATCGGCACGAACAAGAAGGCCAGCCCCACCGACTGGTACATCCGGTAGTAGACCAGGGTCGCGAAGTCGATGTGCAGGGTGAGCGCGGTCATGTGAAACAGCGACGCGCCGGTGGCGAGGAATCCGAAGGCGATGAGCCAGCGCGCGTCGATTTTGCCGAGGAGGCGACCGACGAGCGGCAAGAGCAAGATCACCACCAGCCCGCCCGGCGAGAGCAGCATGCCGGCGCGTTCGGCGGTGTAGCCGAGCAGCACCTGCACGAACACCGGCAGAAGGACGGTGGTGGCGTAGAGCACCATCCCGAGGAGAAACATCATCGCGAACGAGACGGCGAAGTTGCGCGCGCGCAACAGGTGCAGGTCGAGCACCGGGTGCGACTGCCGCCACTCCCAGATCACCAGCGCGATGAGCGCGACCACGCACAGCACCGTGAGCCAGGCGATGAGCGGCGAGCCGAACCAGTCTTCGCGCTGGCCCTTGTCGAGGACGAACTGCAGCGCGGCCATCCCGGTCACGAGCAGGCCGACGCCGATGTCGTCGATCGGGATTCCGCGGCGCGCCTGCGCGTAGGGCGGATCTTCGAGGATGCGCGAGCTCAAGATGAGCGCGACGATCCCGACCGGCACGTTGATGAAGAAGATCCAGCGCCAGCTCGCGTTGTCGGTGATGAAGCCGCCCAAGGTGGGGCCGATCGCGGGCGCGAGCACCACCGCCATGCCGTAGACCGCGAACGCCATCCCGCGCTTTTCCGGCGGGAAGGTGTCGGCGAGGATCGACTGCTCGCTCGGCTGAAGGCCGCCGCCGCCGGCGCCCTGGACGATCCGCAAGATGATGAGCGTGGTCAGATTCGGCGCCAGCCCGCAGAGAAACGAGCTGGTGGTGAAGATCGCGACGCAGCTCAGATAGAAGCGCTTGCGCCCGACCAGCTGCGACAGCCAGCCCGACAGCGGCAGCACGATCGCGTTGGCCATCAGGTACGAGGTGAGGATCCAGGTGCTCGAGTCGACGTCGGCCGAGAGGCTGCCGGCGATGTGCGGCAATGAAACGTTGGCGACGCTGGTGTCGAGCACCTCCATGAAGGTGGCGAGGGTGACCGTCATCGCGATCGCCCACGGGTTGTGCCGCGGGCGCCACTCGCCCGTCATTTGCGGTAGACCTTGACCTCGACGCTCAAGCCCGGACGCAGCCGCTCGAGGCCGGGCTGGTTCGGGTCGAGGCGGATGCGCACCGGCACCCTTTGCACCACCTTGACGAAGTTGCCGGTGGCGTTTTCGGGCGGCAGCAGGCTGAAGCGCGCGCCGGTCGCGCCGCCGATCGACTCGACGTGACCCTTCAGGTGATCGTGCCAGGCGTCGACCACCACGCTCGCGCGCAGCCCGGGACGGATGTGACGGAGCTGGGTCTCTTTGAAGTTTGCGGTGACCCACACGTCGCCGGTGTCGACGACTGCGAGCAGCGACTGGCCCGGCGCGACGTGCTCGCCCGGCTCGACGTTGCGCTGGCCGATGATGCCGGCGACCGGCGCGTCGATGCGGGTGTAGGAGAGATCGAGCCGCGCGCGCGCCAGACCGGCCTCGGCAATCCTGACCGCGGCCTGCGCGGCGTCGAGCGAGGCGCGCCGGACGTCGACCTGCTTGGGCGCGTTGTGGGTGGCCTCGCCGTGACGGGCGAGCGCCGAATCGAGCCGCTGCTCTTTTTGCGCCACCACCTGTTTGGCGGCCTTGGCGAGCGCGCGATTCGATCGCACCTCGGCGCTGGCGGCGCGGGCGGCGGCGAGCGCGGCATCGTACTGCTGGCGTGGCACCGCGTTTTGGGAAACCAGATATCGATAGCGCTCGATATCGGATTTGGCGCGAATCTCGTTGGCCTCGGCCTGCGCCAATCGGGCGCGCGCCGCCTGCGCCTCGCGCTCGCTCGCGGCCAGATCGGCGCGGGCGCTCGACACCTCGTCGGAGGCGGTGGAGACGCTGGTCTCCGTCGACGCGGTGGCGATCGGCACCTCGGGCCGGGTTTGTTCGAGCTGCGCCTCGGCGCGCGCGAGCTCGGCCTGCGCGCGCGAATAGGCGACCTGGTTATCGCTCACGTCGAGCAGCACCAGCGCCTGCCCGGCGCGCACCGTCTGGTTGTCCTCGACCAGCACCGCCGAGACGTCGCCCGAAATCCGCGCGCTCACGGGGGCGATGTGCGCATCGATTTCGGCGTCGTCGGTGTGCTCGTACGACGTGAAATAGATCCACAGCAGCACCGCGACCGCGATCGCGATGATCACCGCCGCGATCAAAATCACCGTCGAGGTGGGATGGCGATGGACGAACGAGCGCGCGCGCACCCGCAAGGGCGGCCGCTTCCGACGCTCGTCACCCGTTTTCGGCTCGCTCGCCGCGCTCTCCGACTCCACTCTTAATCGATCTAGGCGTGCGGGCGCTCCGCTCAATTGGGTAGGCGCGCGAATGGAGAGCGGCTACCAGCGGATGCGGAGAAGGAGCGCGCGATCGGCGGCGCCGCCCGAGGCGGTGAGGCTGGCCGCGCTGCCGCCGCCGTCCTTGACGGTGAGCGTGCCGGGGCCGGTCACGTAGGCGATCACCTGCGGCGCGACGCCGTCGAAGCTCGCGCACGGCGCGGCGGGAATCGCGGGCGGAAGCGCGCAGGTGGGCAGCGCGACGCCGTTCCAGTCGAAGCGCGCGGCCGGATCGGGCGCGTGGCTCCACGCGAAGTGATAGGCGAGCCCAGTTGACTCGACGAAGTCGCCGGACGCGCCGCCGAGCGCCACCACCTCGCGCCCATCTCCGATCGCGGCGAGATCGGTCACGCCCGCCGCGCTCGACGGCGCCAGCGTATCGACGCCGCCCGGAAGCAGGACCAGCACCGTGCCGGAGCGCGCGTAGAGCGGCAGCTCGGTCATCGGCGCGGCCACCATCTGATCGCCCGGCCCGTCGACCGGGAACACGATCGGAGCCACCGCCGGCACGTCGAACCGCGCGTCGAAGAGCGGCAGCCAGTGGCCCGCCGGAAAATAGACGCTGCGCGAAACCGCCCCCATGGTCGTGACCGGCGCGACCAAAAGCGACGGGCCGAGCAGGTACTCGTCGGTCGCGCTCCAGGCGCGATCGTCGCCCGGAAAGCCGAGCGCGAGCGCGCGCATGAGCGGCGCCCCATCCTGCGCCGCCTCGGCCGCGGCGGCGTGCAGATAGGGAAAGAGCTTGAGGTGAATGCGCGCCCACCTTCCATAGTGCGCGAGCGTTTCGGCGTCGCGCTGAAAGCTCCACTCGAGCGCGGGCGCGACCCCGTGATGGGTGCGCATGACCGGCGAGAGCGCGCCGAGCTCGGTCCAGCGAAAGAACAGCTCCTTGGTCGAGTCGGGATGGCCGGGCGGCGTCTGATAGCCGGCGATGTCGCTGCCGAAATAGGGCATCCCGGCGATGCCGAGCCCGAGCCCGATCGGAATCACCGTCGGCAGCCCGTCGTCGGCGGAGAACTCGGTGTTCTGATCGCCGCCCCACACCACCTGGTGCGCGATCGGCTGCGAGCCCGAGTAGCCCGAGCGCACGAATACCAACCGATCGACCTTGTCCTTGCGCGCGCCGAGCACCCGCTCGTTCAGCTTCTGCCACAAGACCGGATAGCGCTGGTGCACCGCCTCGGCGTCCTCGCCCGAAAAAAGCTTGGCGTCGACCGGCAGCCACTCGGCATAGTCGGCCATCCATCCGTCGAAGCCGAGATCGATCGCCGCGTTCAAAAATCCCGCCATCCAGTCGGCGGCGGCGGGATTGGTGAGATCGACGAGCGAGGTCTTCTTGAAGCGCGCGCTGTCGAACAGGTAGGGCGTGCCGTCGGCCTGCTCGATCTCGTAGTGGTTGGCAATCGCGGCCGGATAATGAGCGGCGTCCGATTCGAGGAAGGTGTTGAAGTAGGCGAGGAACTTGAATCCCGCCTGGTGCAGCTCGCTCGCCAGCTTCTCGACGTCGGGATAGAGCGTGCGATCGACGCTCCACTGATAGGTGAGGTTGTAGTTGTCGCCGGTGTGGACCCCGCCGGCCCAGTCCTCGGTCCAGATCACCGACGAGGGAATGTGATTTTGCCGCAGCACCGACGCGACCTGCCGCACCGACTGCGAGCCTAAAATCGCGTCGTTCCACGGCGCGAACGCGAAGTCGGGCGGCACCGGCGCGCGCCCTTCGAGGTCGGAGTGGCGGCGGATCACCTCGAGCGGCGACGGGCCATAGAAGAGATGAAAGGCGAGCGTGCCCTCCCAGGCTTCGAGCCGCCAGGCGTCGCTCTTCTCCGAGCACATCGCGAAGGTGGTGCGGCGCGTGGTGTCGGCGCGCACGCCGTAGCCGCCGGAGGAGACGAAGAACGGCACCGGAAAATAGCTCTGATGACGAGTGCCGCGGAAGAACCAATCGGCCGGCGGATCGTCGTCGGCGACCTTGCCGATTCCCTGCTCGCTCACCCAGATCGGCACGGTCTGGCCGCGCTCGTCGACGTCGGCGGTCTCGGCGCCGAAGCCGACAAAGTGTTCGCTCGCGCCGCATTGAAACGCGGCG
>JANWLJ010000230.1 GCA_025450955.1 Polyangium sp. (in: bacteria)
CTCGGAGCGGCGCAGCAGGGGGGCTTCGACCAGAGCTGGCAAGCGCAGACGCAGGCGCTCGGGCAGCTTCAGAGCCGGCTGGTTCCGATCGCGACCACCGACTTCTACGGGCTCATCCCGCGCGCCAAGGCGAAGGCGACGCAGCAGGCGTGGGATCAGGAGGTCGACGATCCGAACGGCGCGCTGCTCAATCTGGTGCGGGGCTCGACCGGGCACACCGATGCGTTTTTAAAGCGCGTGCTCAAGAGCCCGGGCACCTATCACGCGCTCTTTCGCGGCGAGGTTCCCTATTACGTGCGCGACCTCGGCGGGGCGCAGGTGTTCGACGAGGAGGGCAACCCGTTCAGCTCGGCGGGCTGCAGCAAGGTGGGACAGGCGATGGGAACGGAGATGGACAGCCGGCGCCAGGAGCTCCAGCAGAATGGCAACCACGCCGACGTCTTCGCGATCTTCCAGGCGCAGATCGTCCCGATCGTCGGGCCGATGAACGACGCCATCCTGCAGTGGATCCAGGCCTTCGCCCAAAGACAGAACCAGGGCGGCGGGCAGCAACCGTAATCAGTCGAGCAGCGACACCCGGCCGGTCTCGACGGCGTAGACCGTGCCGACGATCCGGATGCGCCCCGCGAGGGTGAGATCCTCGAGGATGCGGCTGCCGTGGGCGAGCTGGCTCACCGAGGCGCGCACGTTGGCGGCGACGCAGGCCTCGTAACGACGCTGCGGATCGCGCTCGGCGGCGGCGACCTCGCGGATGCTCGGCGCGATGCGATCGGTGATCGAGGCGATGTTGCGGGATTCGGAGCGGGCGCCGTCGAGCACGCTGAGGGTCGCGCCGACCGCGCCGCAGCGGGTGTGGCCCATCACCACCACCAGGCGGGTGCCGAACTGCGAGACCGCGTACTCGACCGAGCCGATGTGCGACGGCGCGATGATGTTGCCGGCGACCCGGATCACGAACAGATCGCCGAGGCCGAGGTCGAAGACGATCTCGGCCGGGACCCGCGAGTCGGAGCAGCCGACGATCACCGCGAACGGGTTCTGGCCGTCGGCGAGCTCTTTGCGGAAACCGGTGAAGGTGGTGACTTTGCCGTCGACGAAGCGTTGGTTGCCTTGGAGCAGGCGCTCGAGGCCCGCTTCGGGAGAGACGGCGTGGGGATCCCAGGTGTGCATGGCTCGGGTGTACCGCGGGCGGGCGGGGAGTTCAACCCTCGCCGAACGCGGGCGGACGCGAGCGGCTTATTTGATAGTCTTGGGCGCGAGGTGAAGACCATGCGCGGGCGACGAGCGGTGTTTGGTTTTTGCGTGGCGGCGGCGCTCCTCGCCGGGGCGAGGGCGCATGCGGAGCGGGAGACGTTTCCGTCGCGGGTCGCCTATCCGCCGCTCTTGCAGAAGCTGAAGACGAGCGGGGGCGCGATCGCGCGCATCGTGCGGGTGCGGCGCGCTTCGGATCTCGACGCGCTCGAAAGCGGCCACCGCTACAAGTTTACGCTCGAGGTCCATGGCCAGCTTTCGATCGCGCCCGAGCCGGCCGATGCGCCGCGCAACGAATACGTTCACCCGATCCTCGCCGGAGGCGAGCCGGTGCTCACCGCGGGAGGGATTCGGGTCGAGCGGAGCGGCGAGAAAATCACCGGCATCATTCTCGATCAAAACAGCCAATCCTACTGCCCGAGCTACGCGAGCTTGCAGGCCGCCGCCGATGCGCTCGTGCGAGCCGGAGTGGCGGCGCGCCTGATCCGCCGCGAAGATCACCCGCCGAAGTGCGCGGCGCGGTAACCTCCGGAGGCGATCCTCCATCTAATGTAAAACATGGGCGGCACGCTTCGCCGCTCGGGTGAGGTGAGAGCATGCGGAGATTATCTTGGGTCGCGGTGCTCGCGGTGGCGATCTGCGGATGTGGTCCCAAGCCGAGCCCGGGGCCGGGCGGCGGCACTTCGACCGGCGGCGGCACCACCGGCGGACCGGCGCCTCCGCACCAGAGCTGGCTGGTCGGGCAGGGCGGCGCGATCTTGAGCTCGGAGGGCGGCACCGTCTTCGGTGAGGTGAGCTCGCCGACGGTAAACGATCTGAACGCGCTGGTCTGCGTGCGCGGCCTCTTCGGCTGGGCCACGGGATCGGGCGGCGTGCTCCTTCGCACCCGCGACTCCGGGCAGTCGTGGACCGCGAGCGTGGTCGATGCGGCGGCGACCTGGCGCGCGGTGGCGTTCGGCGATTCCTCGCGCGGGCTCCTCGCCGGCGACGGCGGGCGGATCATGTACTCGAGCGATGGCGGCGCGAGCTGGGTTCGCTCGGCGATAGCGACCCGCGCGAATCTGCGCGCGGCGGCGATCGCAGCTCCGGATCGCGCATCGCTCGGATGGGCGGTGGGCGACGGGATCGTGCTGCGCTCGAGCGATGGGGGCGCCTCGTTTTCGGAAGTGGCGGGCGCAGCCGACGAGCACTATCGCGCGGTGCGGTTCGCCGCCGATGCGCGACACGGCTTCATCGCCAGCGCCGAGGGATCGATCTATCGCAGCGGCGACGGCGGGCTCACCTGGACGGTCGCCGCGCAGGCGGGCGCTGGACTGAGCGGGCTCGCGGTCAGCGCCGATGGGCTGCGGGTGGTGGCGGTCGGCGACGGGGTGGTGCTCCTCAGCACCGACGGGGGCGTGAGCTTCGGGCGCGCCGAGGCGCCGGCGACCAGCGAGCTCACCGCGGTCGGTTTCTCCGACGATGAAGAGACCGGCTGGGCGGTCGGCAGGGCCGGCGCGATCCTCGAGACCACCGACGGCGGCGCCTCGTGGCGCGCGCTCGCAAGCCCCACCGACCGCGATCTGCTCGCCATCGAAGACTTCGAGTGACATCTTGACGGCGCGTGATCGTCACCCGCCGCTATAACGATCCTCCGATTCCCGGCGAGGGCACGCGCATCCTCGTCTGTCGCTATCGTCCGCGCGGGGTGCGCAAAGAGGACGAGAGCTGGGACGAGTGGGCGCCCGACCTCGGGCCGAGCCGAGCGCTGCACGCCGCCTACTATTCCGACGCGCCGCCCGGCTGGGACGAATATCGCCGTCGCTATCTGGAAGAGATGACCGCCGCCAAGCCGGCGTTTTTCATTCGCGCGCTCGCCGCGCGGGTGGCGGGCGGAGAGGCGATCGCGCTTTTGTGCTCGTCGGCGTGCACCGACGAGACGCGCTGTCACCGGAGCCTGCTCCGCGAATTGATCGCGCGCGTGAGGTGATCAGCCGCCGAGCTGGACCGCCTTGCCGACGAACCGATCGCTCTCGGCCGCCTCGACGAGAAAATCGGCCAAATCGGCGCGCGAGATCGATTTCGGCACCGGTTCGATCTCGGTCGTGGTGACGTAGCGCTTGCGCGCCGGCCCGTTGGTGAGTCGGCCGGGGCGCGCGATCACCCACTCGAGCCCGCTTGCGCGCACCAGCTCTTCCTGGCGCTCGTGATCTTCGAACGGCACCTTGAGCAAAAAAGAGATCACCAGCTTGTCGAGGAGAAAGCCGGCCAGCTTGCGGCTCTCGCCGGTGCCGAGCGCGCTCAGGACCACCAGCCGCTCGACCCCGTTCGCCTTCATCGCGTCGATGGTGTAGCCGGTGCCCTGGGAAAAATAGCGCGGGTTCTCTTTGAAGGCCTTGAGCCGGGTGGCCGAGGCGGTGACGATCACCGCGTCGTGGCCCGGCATCGCCGCCGCCACCGACGAGGCCTGGTGAAAATCGCCGGCGTAGCGGGTGAGCTTGGGGTGATCGAGCGCGAGCTTTTGCGGGTTGCGCGAAAAGGCGGTCACCTGATGTCCGCGCGCGAGCGCGTTCTTGGTCGCCTCGGCGCCGGTTCCCTGGGAAGCACCGATGATGAGCAGTCGCACGTGCGCACCTCCGGCGCGCACTTTAGCGGGTGCGGGTCGCGAGCGAAAGGCGCGCAGGGTGGCACGGACGATGAAGCGGCGAGAGTTCCGGAGGATCAACATGGCGACCGATCGAACGTACGAGTTTGGCGAGCGGCGCGCGCACGCGAGAGGGCGGGGCGAGCGGCTGGCCCGAGGGCTCGCCTGGTTCAGCGTCGGGCTCGGGCTGGCCGAGCTGACCGCACCGGGCGGCGTCGCCCGGACCATCGGGGTGAGCCGCGATCGCCGGGTGCTCGGCGCGATGCGCGTGCTCGGCGCCCGCGAGCTGGCGGCGGGAATCGGGCTGTTTGCCCGGCCGCGCTCGGCCGCCTTTGCCTGGATGCGGCTCACCGGCGACCTCATCGATCTGGCGCTGCTCGGCACCGCGTTCGGGCTTCGCCGTCGGGGGCGCGAGCGGGTGCTCGGCGCGATCGGCGCGGTCGCGGGGGTGAGCGTGCTCGATCTCCTCGCGGGCAAGCGGCTCTCGGGCGCTCGCGGCGGCGCGCTCGAGGCAGGCCGGGCGCAGCACTTCCGCGAGTCGATCACCATCGGCCGCCCGGTCGAGGAGGTCTATCGCTTTTGGCGCGACTTTCAGAATCTGCCGCGCTTCATGGCGCACCTCGACACGGTGGAGATCCTCGACGAGCGTCGCTCGCACTGGGTCGCGCGCGGGCCGGCGGATCGCTCGATCGAGTGGCAGGCCGAGCTCGTCGAGGATGTGCCGAATGAGCGCATCGCCTGGCGTTCGATCGCGGGCGCCGGCACCGAGCTCGAGCACGCGGGCAGCGTGCGGTTCGTGGCGGCGCCGGGCGGGCGCGGCACCGAGGTCCACGTCGAGATGCGCTACGACGCGCCGTTCGGGCGGGTAGGGGTGGCGCTCGCCAAGCTGTTTGGCCGTGCGCCGGCGCAGGAGGTGAAGGGCGATCTCAAGCGGCTCAAGCAGGTGCTCGAGACCGGCGAGGTGATCCGCTCGGACGCCAGCATCCACTCCGGAATGCACCCGGCGCGTCCGCCCGAACAGGCGCCGGCTCCGAGCGATCGCGTGCGGCCGAATGGGCATGAGGGCTCCACCACGAGAGAGGAGAACCGATGAGGGCGACCTGCTGGCTGGGAAAGCGAGAGGTGCGGGTCGAGACCGTGCCCGATCCGAAGATCTTGAACGCGCGCGACGCGATCGTGCGGGTCACCTCGACCGCGATCTGCGGCTCCGATCTCCATCTCTACGACGGGATCATTCCGACGATGGAGTCGGGCGACATCCTCGGCCACGAGTTCATGGGCGAGGTGGTCGAGGTCGGTCCCGAGGTGAAGAACCTCGCGGTCGGCGATCGGGTGGTGGTGCCGTTTCCGATCGCCTGCGGCAACTGCGCGAGCTGTCACAAGGGGCTCTTTTCGCTGTGCGAAAATTCGAACCCCAATGCGTGGATGGCCGAGAAGCTGCTCGGCCACTCACCGGCGGGGCTGTTCGGCTATTCGCACATGCTCGGCGGATTCGCCGGCGGGCAGGCGGAGTACGTGCGGGTGCCGTTCGCCGACGTCGGCCCGATCAAGGTTCCAAATACGCTCACCGACGATCAGGTGCTCTTGCTCTCGGACATCTTTCCCACCGGCTACATGGGCGCGGAGATGTGCGGCATCGAGCCGGGCGACGTGATCGCGGTCTTCGGCGCGGGGCCGGTCGGGCAGCTCGCGATCGCCAGCGCGCGGCTGCTCGGGGCCGAGCGGGTGATCGCGATCGATCGCTTCGACTATCGCCTGCGCAGCGCGCGCGAGCGGGCGGGCGCGAGCGAGACCATCAACTACGAAGAAGAGGATGTGCAGGAGGCGCTCCTCGAATTGACCGGCGGCCGCGGTCCCGACGCCTGCATCGACGCGGTGGGCGGCGAGTCGCACGGCCACTTTCCGATCTACGCCTACGATCGCGTCAAGCAGGCGCTGATGCTCGAGACCGATCGACCGATCGCGCTGCGTCAGGCGATCCGCGCCTGCGGCAATGGCGGCACCGTCTCGGTGATCGGGGTCTACGGCGGTTTCATCGACAAGTTCCCGATGGGCGCGGTGATGAACCGCGGGCTCACCATCCGGTCGGGGCAGTGCAACGTGCAGCGTTACTTGAAGCCGCTCCTCGAGCGGATCGAGCGCGGCGAGATCGATCCGAGCTTCGTCATCTCGCACCATATGCCGCTCGAATCGGCGCCGCGCGGTTACGAGATGTTTCTTCACAAAGAGGACGATTGTTTGAAGGTGGTGCTCCAGACCGGCGGTGTACCGTCGTCGTTGGCGTCGTGAAAAAGGAGTGAATATGAAGATCGGCATTATCGGGGCGGGCCATATCGGCGGCACGCTCACCCGCAGATTGCGCGCGCTCGGACACGAGGTGGCGGTCGCCAATTCGCGCGGCCCGGAGACGCTGGCCGGGCTGGCGAGCGAGACCGGCGCGACCGCGGTGACCGCGCGCGAGGCGGCGCGTGGGCGCGACCTGGTCATCGTCACCATTCCGGAAAAGAGCATTCCCGAGCTTCCCGACGGTCTGTTCGCCGGCGTGCCGCCCGACGTGGTGGTGGTCGATACCGGCAACTACTACCCGCGGCAGCGCGACGGGCGCATTGATGGGATCGAGTCGGGGCTTTGCGAAAGCTGCTGGGTCGAGCGCCAGCTCGGCCGGCCGGTGATCAAGGCGTTCAATAACATCTACGCCGACCACCTGCTCCATAATGGCCGCGAAAAGGGCGCGGCCGGGCGCATCGCGCTTCCGGTGGCGGGCGACGATCCCGCCGCCAAACTGGTGGTGATGCGGCTCGTCGACGAGCTCGGTTTCGATCCGATCGATGCGGGCCCGCTCGACGAGTCGTGGCGGCAGCAGCCGGGCTCGCCGGTCTACACGACCGATCTCGACGCCGACGGAGTGCGCCGCGCGCTCGCTTCCGCCAGGCCCGAGCGCCGGCCCGAGTGGCGCGCCACCGGCGAGAGCCCAGGCGACTTCGCTCGCCCGACCTAGCCGCGTCCGCGGGTTGGTCCAGGCCCTGCACTCATCGGGCGGAGGAGGTACCGCAATGCTCTACTGGGCGCTCCTCTTTTTGATCATCGCGATCGTGGCCGGGATCTTCGGATTCGGCGGCAGTGCGGTCGCAGCGGCGGGAATTGCCAAGATCCTGTTCGTCATCTTCTTGGTGCTGTTCCTGGCGAGCCTGGTGTTTGGATTCATGCGACGAGCATGAATAAGGAGAATCGAAATGGGTGAATTCATCGATAAGCTGAAGGGCAAAGCCAAGCAGGTCGAAGGCGATCTCACCGGCGACCGCTCGCGGCACGCCGAGGGGCGGGTCGACGAGGCCAAGGGCAAGGCGAAGGGCGCCTTCGAGGACGTCAAGCAGGACGCCAAGCAGGCGATCGATCGGGTGGAGGAAAAGGAGAAGCACGAATAACTCGATTCATGTAACCCTTCGCGCATGGCGGAATCGGCGGTGCAGGTCGCGCTCTTGCGCGGGATTAATGTCGGGGGAAAAAACGCGCTGCCGATGCGCGAGCTGGTCGGGCTCTTCGAAGAGGCGGGCTGCTCGAACGTAAGGACGTACATCCAGAGCGGCAATGTCCTCTTCACCGCTTCAGCGCGGGCCCTCGAGGCACTCGCGGCGGGGCTCGAGAAGAAGATCTTCGAGCGCTATCGGCTGAAGGTGCCGCTGGTCTTGCGCTCGGCAAAAGAGCTGGCCGAGATCGCGCGCGAGCATCCGTTCGGGGCGCGCGATCTCGGGCCGAAGGCGCTGCACGTGATGTTCCTCGCCGATCGCCCGACCGCGGGCGCGATCGCCAGCCTCGATCCGGCGCGCTCTTTGCCCGACGAGTTTCGCGTCGTCGGGCGCGAGATCTATCTGTGCTGTCCCTCGGGGATGGCGCGCACCAAGCTCACCAACGACTACTTCGATCGCCGGCTCGCCACCACCTCCACGGTGCGAAATTGGCGCACCGTGCTGGCGCTGGTCGAGCTCGCGGGGAAATAGCGGCCGGTCGGCTGCTGCATTCGTTCAAAACAGTTTTTCAATCCCGATCTTCCCCTCGGCCTATTCACCTTTAGCTTTGTGAAGCGAGGAGGTGTGTATGGTTCGCTCATCGCTCATCATCATCGGACTGTTTCTCTTGGCCGTCTGGATCTCGGGGCTCGCGCTCCACGCCGCGGCGTGGATCACCTGGCTCGACTTCGTGGTGGCGATCCTCGCGCTCGGGATGGGCGCGGCGCCGATCCGCGAGGCGGGGCCGCTCGGCGCAGGCGGCGGGCCGGTGCTGCTCTCGCTCGGCCTGTTCGCGATGTGGATCGTCGCGCTGGCGATTCACATCGAGCCCTGGATCGCGTGGTGCACCTTCGCGGGCGCTTGCGCGATGTTGATCGTGGGCGCGGTGGGCGGAAGCCTGACCACCCACTATCACCGCACGCTTCGTCCGGCGTAACCGGCGCGAGGCCGCTCGGAAGGCGCTAGAGGATCAGGTTGGCGTCGCCGAGCTCGTGGCCGAGGTAGCCGGCGCGTTCGGCGTGGCGATAGGCGGCGTGAAGCTGCGCGGCGGTGGCGAAAGCCTGCAGGAGGGCGTAGTGGCTGGCGGTCGGCTCGTGAAGTCCGGTGAGAAGACCGTCGGCCACGCGCAGGGGATGGCCGGGGCCAATCACCAGGTCGGTCTCTCCCGCGCTCGCGCATAGCTGGCCGGTTTGCGCCGCGGTCTCGAGCGCACGAACCACGCTGGTTCCGACGGCGACGACCCGGCCGCCGCGCGCGTGGGCCCGCGAGATCGCCTCGACCGTTTCGGCGCCGACCTCGAAGCGCTCGGGTAGTGGCAATCGCGCGTCGAGCGCGGAGTCGCCGGTGGCGGAAAGGCCGGCGCCTTCGGTGATCGCAGCGAGCCCGATGCCGCGGGCGCGCAGGGCGGAAAGCAGCGCGCCGCCGAGGCCGAGCCCCGCCGACGGCGCTTCGACCGCCCATGGGCGAGAGGCATAGAGGGTCTGCACCGACCAGAGCTCGAGCGGCTCGGGCACGTGCGCGTACTGGATCGGCCGACCGCGAAGGTAGAGGGCCGCCCACACGCTATCGGGCTCGGCCTCGAAGGCGAAGTCGAACAGGCGCGGCGAGGCGCCGATCGCGGTGACCGTCGCTGCCAGACCGGCGATCTCGAGCCGCGCACCGGTCTCGAGCCGCTCGGGCGCGGACCGATGCTCGGTCGGCGTGCGCCAGTTGCC
>JANWLJ010000231.1 GCA_025450955.1 Polyangium sp. (in: bacteria)
CAAAGTGCGCGGGCTGGCGAGCAGCCGATAGCGCACCCGCGAAAAGCAGGGATCGCCCGGCTTGATCGTCTCCGGCGCGCGCGCGAGCGCCGCTTCGATCTCGGTCGAGAGTCGATACTGGCGCGCGATCGCCCGGGCCTCATCGAGAGTCGACGGATCGGGCGAGGCGGGTCCGGATCCGATCGCCGCCGGGTCGTCGCCGATCACGTCGGAGAGCGCGAGCACCTCGAGCTCGCCCGCGCAGGCCTGGGCCAGCCGGCCGCCGAGCGCGCGCCCGAGGTGACGCCGCACGATATTGATCTCGCCGATCGGCGCGCCTCCGTCGAGAAGCGCGCGGGTCGCCGTTGCGAGCGCGCATACCGGGAGGCCCGAAAGCGGCGCGCCGAGGAGCGAGGAGGCGCCGCCCGAACGACAGAAGATCGCTCGTTCGTTTTTTCCGAGCCGGCGCGCGGCGTCGAGGAGCGCGTCGGTCGCGCGCACGCTGCGCTCGTCGGGAAACGGATGGGCCGCTGCGAAAAGCTGAAGCGGCGCCGGCGCGGTTTCGCCCGCGAGCGGCGCGCGCGCGATCACCAGACCGCCGATCAGATCGTCGCCGAGCGCCTCGGCCGCGCCGCGCGCCATCGCCGGCGCCGCTTTTCCCGCCGCCCACAACGCCCGCGCTCCGGGCAGCTCGCCCGCGAGCGCCGCGCGTACCAGAGGCGCGCCCCCGAGCTTGGCGATCGCGCGCCGCGCCGCCTCGACGAGCGGTGCCCGCAGTCTGACGCGTTGCGCCACAAGCTCATCGTATCACACGCATTTTCGTTGAACGGCAGGCGCTCGATCGTTATAACCGCCGCGCCGAAGAGGCACAGAAAAGGAGCGCGCGTGGAGATCTTCGAGACCCTGTCCCAGCTAGGTTATGGAGAGCTGCACTTTGGACGCGACGAAGCGTCCGGCCTGCGCGCGATCGTGGCGATTCACTCGACGCGCCTCGGCCCGGCGATCGGCGGCAGCCGCATCCGCGCCTACGCCACCGAGGCCGACGCGATCGACGACGTCACCCGCCTGGCGCAGGCGATGACCTACAAGGCGGCGGTCGCGCGGCTGCCGCACGGCGGCGGCAAGGCGGTCTTGATCGCGCCGCCCGGCCTGAACACGCCGGCGTTCGGCGCCGACAAGCGCACCGCGCTCTTCCGCGCGTTCGGCCGCTTCGTCGACGGGCTCGCGGGCCGCTACGTCACCACCGAAGACTCCGGCACCGGCGCCGCCGACATGGACGTGATCCGCACCGTCACCAAACACGTGCTCGGCGCGTCGGCGGAAAAGGGCGGCTCGGGCGATCCGTCGCCGCTCACCGCGCTCGGCGTGCGCCGCGGCATCGAAGCGGTGGCCGAGCACGTCCTCGGCAAGCCCGCGCTCACCGGGCTTCATGTCGCGGTCCAGGGCGTCGGCCACGTCGGGGCGTATCTCGCGCGCGAGCTGAAGCAGGCGGGCGCGCGCCTCACCATCACCGACGTGGATCCGGCGCGGCGGGCCGCGCTCGCCGCCGAGCTCGGCGCGACCGTCGTCGAGCCCGACGCGATCCTCGAGACCGAGTGCGACATCCTGGCGCCCTGCGCGCTCGGCGGGGCGCTCACCGAGTCGCTGGTGCCGCGGCTGCGCTGCCGGGCGGTCGCGGGCGCGGCGAACAACCAGCTCCGCACCGCCGAGGCCGGCCGCGCCCTCTACGCGCGCGGGATCTTCTACGCGCCCGACTACGCAATCAACGCCGGCGGGCTCATCAACGTCGCCGAAGAGTTCGCCGGCTACGACAAGGATCGCGCGCGCGAAAAGACGCTCGCCATCTACGACACCATCTCCGACATCATCGCCCGCTCGCGCCGCGAGAACACCCCGCCGGAAGTGATCGCCGACCGAATCGCGCAAGAAGTGGTCGCGAACGGACGCGCCTAAACCCCGTTTCATCCCCCTGAAGAGAACTTTTTCGAAGCGCGGCCGTATTAGAGGGCATGCGCGCTTTGGGGATCGTGTTCGCGGTGGGGACGATCGGGCTCGGGGTGGCGGCGCTGCGCGGAACCTCGTCGGCGCAGGCCGAAGATCGGGTGGTGGCACAGAGGGCGGCGGCGGTCGAGTCGTCACGCGATCGTGAGGACGCGGAGCGAACGCGGGTGGCTTCGGCGATCGTTCACGCGAGCGGGCCGGTGCCGTTTGGAATGGTGCCGGCGACCGCGCCTGCGGAGGATCCTCTCGCCGAGGCCGAGGCCGAAGACGATCGCTGCCCGACAATTCCGAGCGCGGAGGAGCAGCGCGACGACGGCTGTCCCGATCCGGCGATCGTCACCGTCGACGGGCGGCAGCGCTACATCGGCGAGGTGGCGCTCGACGTCGAGACGGTGACCGATCCGCAGCCGCTCGAGAGCGATGAGCGGATCATGTACCGCTGAGGGCGGCCACGAGACCGGCCTGGTCGAGCTTGCGCTCCTGCCGGGTCGCGCCGTCGCGCAGGCTGTAGACGCCGCTTTTCGCCTCCTCTTCGCCGACGATCACGAGCTGCAGGAGCTCGGTGGCGGTCGAGTACTTGAACAGCTTGTCGCGCTTCATCGCGCCGACGAACCGCACCGCCACTCCGGCGCGCCGGAGCGCGAGGCTGAGCCGCTCGGCCGCCGCCACCTGCTCCGGATCGGCCGCGGCGACGAGCAGCGCGCGCGATCCCTTCTGCGCCGCGCCGCCCCGCTCTTCGAGCAGGCCAATCAGCCGCTCGACCCCGAATGAAAATCCGACCGCTCCCTGCGGCTGCCCGCCATAGAGCCCGACCAGATCGTCGTAGCGCCCGCCGCCGCCGAAGCTGCCAAAACCGGCCGCGCTCTTGGCGTGCGCCTCGAAGATCGGTCCGGTGTAGTAGTCGAGCCCGCGCACCAGCGTCCAATCGAACTGCAGCTTGTCGGAAAATCCGAGCCGCTCCGCCTTGGCGAAGATCTCTTCCAGCTCGGCGACGCCCTCGCGCCCCTTGTCGTCGGCGCCGACCCGCTCGGTCGCCTGCGCCAGCGTGTCGACGACGATCACGTCGAAGAAGCGCTCGAACTGCGCCTCGGTGAGGCCGTAGGCGACGAACTCCTTGCGCACGCCGTCCTTGCCGATCTTGTGCAGCTTGTCGAGCGCGCGCAGCGCGTCGGCCTTCTTCTCCGGCGGAATCCCCGACACCCGCACCTGCGCGTCGAGGATCTTGCGGCTGTTCAGGAGCAGCTTGTACTCGGGCAAATCGAAGCCGCGCAGCACCTCGGTCGCCATGAGGAGGATCTCGACCTCGCAGTCGGTCGAGTAGGAGCCGAAGACATCGGCGTCGGCCTGATAGAACTCGCGATAGCGCCCGGCCTGCGGCGCGTCGTAGCGCCACACCTTTCCGATCTGATAGCGATGCAGCGGCCGCGGCAGCTCGGCGTGCGACGCCGCCACCCGTCCCGTCGACGAAGTCAGATCGAAGCGCAGCCCGAGCCGCCGGCCCGCCTTGTCGTCGAAGGCATAGATCTCCTTCTCCGCCGCCGGCCCGCTCTTGAGCGTGAGCACCTCGAGATACTCGAACGCGGGGGTGTCGATCTCATCGAAGCCGTACAGCTCGAAGAAGCGGCGCAGCCGATCGAACACCACGCGCCGGGTGCGCATCTCCGACGGTAAAAAGTCCCGCGTGCCTTTGGGGGTCTCGAATTTCTTGGCCATGATGACGGCGCGAGCCTAGCACTACTGCGCGCAATCTTCCCGTCGCCGTCGCTATTGCGGCTGAATCAATGCGGCCTGATGGTGAGCGTCGCTGGCGTGTTGGGACCGACCTTGTCCGGCAAGGTCGCCGCGAGCACGCCGGCCAAGATCGCGCCGGCCGCCACGCCGCCCACCACGCCCCAGAACCAACCGCGTTTGTAGATCGCGCGCGGGCGCGCCTTGACCTCGATCGCGAGCGGACGGCCGAGCGAGCCCGCCCCCGCCACCGGCACGCCCGAGTCGTCGAGCAGATCGAAATAGTACTCGAGCGCCGGCGGCTCGACCTGCATCCCGGGCACCCGCGCGACGAAGCGCCCACCGCGCGCCGCCTGAGCGACGCGCGAGAAACGAAGCTGTCCGCGGGTGCGATAGAAGAGCTCCATCTGGGTCGCGACCCCGCCCGGATAGACGACCGCGAGATCGACCGCGCCGCCTTCCTGCGGCTTTGGCGGCGACAGGATCGGGCGCACCTCGGGCAACGCCGGCCGGTCGGGCTCGACGCCGCCCTGGCTGGTGGCGACCTCGGCGCGCGCCGACTCGAAGACCGCGCGCACCCGCGGCGAGATGGTGCGATCGAGGACGAAGCTCGGGTCGACGCCGAGGAGGTTGGCGAAATCGCCGCGCGCCGCGTCGATGTCCCCGAGCGCGACGTGACAGAACGCGAGCGTCCGATAGGTGACGATCTTCTCGTCGCGGGTGAGCGTCTCGGCGAGCGCGCGGTGAAGGAGGTCGATCGACTGCGGATATTCCAGCGCGTCGTAAGCGGCCAGTCCCTGTTTGACCAGCTCGCTGTCGATCTCCCGCGGCTCACTCTCTTGCGCCCGCGCGGTGCGCGCCGTCGAGGCCAGCGTCGCGGACGCGACCAGGAAGAGGAGCACGAGGGAGCGGACCGGGGTGCGGAGCATGCTGAGCACCGCGTTCATCATAACATCATTTGGGATAGCGAGAAAAGCCGCCGCTTTTGCATTTCGCCATTTGGCGGTAAGATGAGTCGTGCACGCTCTTTTGCGCCTGCGCGTCCTTACGGCCTTGAGCGTCGCCTTGTCCGGGGCCATGGTCGCCGGCTGCGGAAATCGCCCGGCGGCGCGACAGTGCATGACCATGGGCGCGGGGCCACTCGCGACCGCGGCCGCGCAGCTGCGGGTCGACGTCTACCCTGCGGGCGTCGCCTGCGACGGAATCACCGTCGCTGCCGGCGCGGGCGCGCCGAGCTTGTCGATGAGCTTCGCCGAGGGCGCGCCGATCGCGCTCGATCTCTCGCCCGGGCGCCACACGGTGGTCTTGACCGCGTTCAGCGACGGCGCCGCGACGATGGTGATCGGCGGCGCCTGCACCGACGCCGATTTCCAACCCGGCCAGGCGGTGTGCCTCGACCTCACGCTCGCGCCCGCGCCCGACGGTGGAAACGAGCTCGGCCCGACCGATCTCTCGATCGACTTCGGAATGGATCTGTCGGTGTGCCAGGGCGCGGCCTGTCCGTGCACCGCGGCGCCGAACGATAGCTGCGGGCTCGGCCAGTTCTGCGACGTCGATGCGCGCTGCGCGCCCGGCTGCAAGGACAACGCCGACTGCACCGCGACGCCCGACGGCGGCGTCACCGACGGGGGCGCGAGCAACACGCCGATCTGCGACACCGCGCGCCACAGCTGCGTGCAGTGCCTGGCGCAGAGCGATTGCCCGCTCGGAAAGCTGTGCAGCGCGTCCGGCTTTTGCGTCGACGGCTGCGACCCCAGCGTCGGCAAGGGCTGCGCGGCGGGGTCGACCTGCTGTAGCAAGCTGTGCGTCAACCTGCAGAGCGACATCTCGAACTGCGGCGGCTGCGGCCGCGCCTGCGGGACCACCGGCGTGGTGACCGCGCGCTGCTCCTCGGGGCTGTGCAGCTCGACCTGCGTGAGCGGCGCCGGCAACTGCATCAAACCGGCGGCGCCGACGCCCGACGACGGTTGCGAAACGAACATCGGCACCAACGTCGACAACTGCGGCGCCTGCGGTCGCCCGTGCAGCGCCACCAACGTGAGCACGCGCCAGTGCAGCGCCGGCCTCTGCACCTCGAGCTGCGCCACCGGATTCGGCAACTGCTCGACCCCGGCCGCGCCGAGCGCCGACAACGGCTGCGAGACCAACACCACCAGCGACGTGAACCACTGTAATGGCTGCGCGACCTCCTGCTCGGCGCCGCCGAACGGCGCGCCGGTCTGCGCCGCGTCGATGTGCGGCCTCGGCGCGTGCAAGACCGGCTTTTACGACTGCGACGGCGCCGCCGGCAACGGCTGCGAGTGCGGCACCAGCTGCTGCATCAATCCGATCACCATGGCGCAGGGCTGCCTCGTCACCGCGCACACCAACGGGATCGGCGGTAACTACTCCGACTGTTTTCCCATCGGCAAGCCGGGCGATAACACCACCTACAATCAACAAATGGCGCTCGACGCGGCCAACAGCGACACCAGCCAGACCGGCACCGTCGGCACCGGCTACTATTGCGGCAGCAGCATGAGCCACACTCAGGATCAGGTCTGCAAGACTGCCGGCGACGGCACCACCGGAACCTGCACCTGCTGGACCTACGCTGGAAACGGCGCCGGCAGTGGAACGGCCGGGCATATGTACGCTTCGAGCGGTGTCAGCGGCGACAGCGGGTGTTTCTGCGTCACCACCTCCGCCAATCCCTGGAACTGAAGCCCGTTGTGATGTGAGGCGAGGTGCGCCGCTTGTCGGGGGTGTTGCGTATTGATCGGGTCGGACGGGGGCGATACGCTAGAAGACCTGGTGACGCCGCCCGCAACACCGCCCGCGCCCAAGGGGGGGCCCAAGGCGCCCGCGGACGTGGTGTCGGGTTCGCGGCTCGGCAAGTACGAGATCGTCAAGCGCCTGGCCACCGGCGGAATGGCCGAGATTTTTTTGGCGCGGGTCTCGGGGCTGCCGGGCTTTCAGAAGATGGTGGTGATCAAGCGGATCCTGCCGCAGCTCGCCACCAAGAGCGACTTCATCGAGATGTTTCTCGACGAGGCGCGGATCGCGGCGACCCTCCAGCACCCGAACGTGGTGCAGATGTACGACGTCGGCGTCGTCGACGGAAACTACTTCATCGCGATGGAGTACCTGCACGGCGAGGACGTGCGCTCGCTGATGAAGGCGCTCTATAAAAAAGAAGAGAAGCTGCCGCTCGAGCACGCGCTCAACATCCTCATCGGCATCTCGTCGGGGCTGCACTACGCGCACGAGAAGGTCGGCTTCGACGGCAAGCCGCTCAACATCGTCCATCGCGACGTCACGCCGCAGAACATCATCGTCACCTACGAAGGCGGGGTGAAGCTGCTCGATTTCGGGATCGCCAAGGCCTCGAACCGTTTTGGCGAGACCCGCTTCGGCACGCTCAAGGGCAAGGTGCCGTATATGAGCCCGGAGCAGTGCCGCGGCGATCCGCTCGATCGGCGCTCGGATATTTTTTCCCTCGGGATCATGCTCTACGAGCTCACGCTCGGGCGGCGGCTCTATCGCGGCAAGAGCGACTTCGAGATCTTGAAGCAGATCGTCGAGGGGACGGTGACCCCGCCGAGCGAGCTCGATCCCGGCTATCCGCCGGCGCTCGAGAAGATCGTCCTGCGCGCGCTCGAGAAGGAGCGCGACAAACGCTTTCAGACCGCCCGCGAGCTGCAGGCCGAGCTCGAGGCCCTGGTGCGCGAGGGGCGGCTGTACGTCTCGCCGATCGCGCTGCAGCAGTTCATGGAGCAGGTGTTCGGGCCGAAGATCGAAGCCTGGCGCGAAGCGCAGTCGCTCGGAAAATCGCTCGACGATCACCTGCGTGAAGCGCCGGCCGCGGCGAGCGAGGAGCCCCTCGACGACGAAGAGCTCGAAGAGATCGACGAGGCGGCGGCGGCGGCCGAGGAGGCGGCGGCGCGCGAGCGGGCGGCGTTCGCGGCGTCGCTCGAAAAATCCTCGACACCGTCGAGCGGCGTGTCGCGGCCGGGCGAGAGTGGCTCGTCGTCCCTCGCCGCCGGGCGGCCGAGGCGCGCACTGCCGATCGCGCTCGCGGCGGTGGGCGTGCTCGCGCTCGGCGGCGTGGCGAGCTGGAAGCTCACGCGGCGCGCGCC
>JANWLJ010000232.1 GCA_025450955.1 Polyangium sp. (in: bacteria)
GGTGCCGGTGAGGGTTCGTCCCTCGAGCCGCAGCTCGGCCCCGATGCGAACCGGAAAGCGTGGCGCCCTCGCTTGTGGTTCCGTGGTGCTCATCTCACTCCTCGCTTTCGTCTTCACCCGCGTCGAGAAACTGCATGAACAGATCGAGATAGCCGCGGCTCTGCGGATCGAGCGCGCCGAACTTGATGCCGATCTGGAACGCGCCCTGGGTCGGGGTGCACCAGACGATGGTCGCCGGCAGGATCAGCTGCTCGGAGAATTGGTTCTCCGAAAACACCAGCGAGAGCTGCACCCGACACTCGCCGCCGATCGGCAGGGGCGCGCGGGTGAGCAGGCAAAAACCGCCTCGCGACAGATCGCGGGTTCGACCGGCGATCCGCTCGCCGCCGACCTGGAGCTCGGCGTCGAGCTCGATCGCATAGCGCGGGTGCTCCCGCCGCTTCAGCTCAGTCATGGGATGCCAGGGCCCCCTTGGGATGCGTGAGCGCTCCTCCGGTCAGCCCGTCGAGGACCGCGGTGAGCTCGTCGATCGCGAGCGCGTGCTCGATCGCTTGCGGCGTGGCCGGGCCCGGCGGATCGGCGAGCGCCTGCACCTCGAGCCTGCGACGGGCAAAGTAGAGCTTGGCGACCTCGGCGTAGATCGCGTCGCGCCGCTCGGCCAGCCGCTCGGCTTCGCGCTCGAGCGTGACCTCGCTGCGATCGAACACCAGCCGATCGAGCCGCCAGCTCGCGCCGACCGAGAAGCGCCAGCGATCGGCGATGTCGCTCGCGTGGGTGGTGATCGCGTAGCTGAGTGGCCCGTGCGACGCATTGCCTCGCAAGGTCGGCAAGAGCGCCGCCCAGCGCGCGCGCTTCTCCCACGCGTGCATTCGCTCCGGCTCCGCCTCGGCCTGCCGCGCCGCCGCCTTTTGAAGCGCGCCGACGTCGGGCTCGCAGGCGAAACGATCGAGCACCGCGCGGACCGACTGTGCGCCCAACGCTGGCTCGGCTCGCTCCGCGGGCTCGACGCGCTCCGCAGGCTCGGCACGCGCCGCGGGCTCGGGCACGAGCGGCGTCGCGATTACTATGGAGGCGCTGATCAAGAAGATGGCTCTGCGTCGGGCGGAGGCCGCTCGTCGATGGTCGCCCGAGGCGCTTGGGGCTGTCAAGGCAATGGACATGGAACCTCCCTCGGCGCCGAGCACCACGCCGTGGCCACTTGATTTTTTCGGTTATCGAAGGCCGCTCGAAAAGGTTGCGTGCGGATTGTCTCTTGACTGTTCGGATGTTCAGTCTTAGGTTTTTCCCATGCTGGCGCAGGCCGCCTTTCCGACGCCGTGGACCGCGAACGCGCGCACCGTGCTCGAGCGGCGCTATCTTCGCCGCGACCCGAGCGGCCGACCGGTCGAGACCCCCGAGGAGCTGCTCCGTCGCGTGGCGCGGGTGATCGCCGCCTCGGAGGCGCGCTACCAGGCGGCCGGCGAAAATGGTGGCGCGCGAGCGCAAGAGATCGAGGCGGCGTTTTTGGACGCGCTCTTTCGACTCGAGCTTTTGCCCAACTCGCCGACATTAATGAACGCCGGACGCGAGCTCGGACAGCTCTCGGCCTGCTTCGTCCTGCCGGTCGGCGACTCGATGCCGGAGATCTTCGACGCGGTGAAGTGGGCGGCGGTGATTCAGCAGACCGGCGGCGGCACCGGCTTTTCCTTCTCGCGGCTGCGCCCGGCCGGCGATCAGGTGGCCTCGACCCAGGGGATCGCGTCGGGGCCGGTCTCCTTCATCGAGGTGTTCAACACCGCCACCGACGCGATCCGGCAGGGCGGCGTGCGGCGCGGCGCCAACATGGGAATTCTGCGCGTCGACCATCCCGACATCCTCGAGTTCATCTCCGCCAAGGATGACCCCCGCCGGCTGCGCAACTTCAACGTCTCGGTGGCGGTCACCGACGAGTTCATGCGCGCGGTGAAAGACGGCGGCGACTACGCGCTCCGAAATCCGCGCTCCGGGGCCGAGGTGCGCCGGCTCGAGGCGCGGCGGGTGTGGGCGCTCATCGCGAAGCTGGCGTGGAAGAGCGGCGAGCCGGGAGTGATCTTCATCGATCGCATCAACGCGGCGAACCCGACGCCGCAGGTGGGCGAGATGGAGTCCACCAATCCGTGCGGCGAGCTGCCGCTGCTGCCGTTCGAGTCGTGCAACCTCGCGTCGATCGATGTCGGCAAGTTGGTGCGGCCCGACGGTAGCGGGTTCGATTGGGAGCGGCTCGCCGCCCGGGTGCGGCTCGGGGTGCGTTTTCTCGACGACGTGATCGACGCCAACCGCTATCCGCTTCAGCAGATCGAAGCGATCACGCACGGCAACCGAAAGATTGGGCTCGGAGTGATGGGCTTTGCCGACGCGCTGGTGCGGATGGAGGTGCCCTACGACTCCGAGCGCGCGCTCGTGATCGGCGACGAGTTGGCGGCGTTCGTCCAGGCGGAGGCCGACGACGCCTCGGTGGCGCTGGCGCGCGAGCGCGGACCGTTTCCCAACTGGAAGGGATCGCGATGGGAGCGGCAGGGCAGGGCGCCGATGCGCAACGCCACCACCACCTCGATCGCGCCGACGGGGACGATCAGCATCCTGGCCGGCTGCTCGGGCGGGATCGAGCCGCTCTACGCGATCTCGTTCGTGCGCCAGGTGCTCGACGGCGCGCGGCTCGTCGAGGTCCACCCGCTGTTCGTCGAGCGCGCCAAAAAGGGCGGCTGGTACTCAGGCGCGCTGATGGAGCGAATCGCCGAGCGGGGATCGGTGCGCGGGCTCGACGAGGTGCCCGCCGACGCGCAGCGGATCTTCGCGACCGCCTACGACATCGCGCCGAGCTGGCACTTGCGAATGCAGGCGGCGTTTCAACGTCACATCCACAACGCGGTCTCGAAGACCATCAACTTTCCGCGCGCGGCGACGGTCGAAGATGTCCAGGGCGCCTACGACCAGGCGTGGCAGCTCGGGTGCAAAGGGGTGACCGTCTATCGCGACGGCAGCCGGAGCGAGCAGGTGCTCTCGTTCGGCGCGCCCTCCGCGCTGCCTGAGCGCGGCGATACCGCGGCGGCGAGCCCCGATTCACACCCCGATTCGCGCGGAGCGAAGTGCCCGGAGTGCGGGGTGCCGATGGGGCCCTCTCATCAGGGCGCCTGCGCGGTCTGTCTGGAGTGCGGCTACTCGCGCTGCTTGTGAGCGAAGAGGGGCAGGCTCGAGCTTGGCGCCAGCCGCCGGCCCCGTCGAGGCCGATTGACCCGCATCGCCGGCGGTGACAGGATGCGAACCCCTAAACGCCAGGAGCCGAGCCATGTCCCAGAAGCACCCCGAACGTGATCGCAAGCGCGCCGCCAAGAACCGCCGCGAGAAGGTCGCCGCGTTGAAGAAGGTCAAAAAAGAGGTGCGGGTCAAGTCGCGCCAGAGCCGGGAGGGCAAGTAGCCCGAGGTCGTCAGGCCGCCGTTGTCCCCGCCCGATTCACCATCTCCGATTTCACTCCCGATCGATCCGCTGTTGCCCGAGATCGTCCGCGGGCTGCGCGAAGGCTCGTCTCTGGTGCTCGAGGCGCCGCCCGGCGCGGGCAAGACCACCCGGGTGCCGCGCGCGCTCGACGACGCTCGGATCGTAGACGGGCAGATCCTGGTGCTCGAGCCGCGGCGGCTCGCCGCTCGCATGGCGGCTGCGCGGGTGGCCGAGGAGCACGGTGAGCCGGTCGGCCGCTCGGTCGGTTATCGGGTGCGGTTCGAGGAGGCGGTGAGCGCGGCCACCCGGGTCCTGTTCGTCACCGACGGCGTGCTCATCCGGCGGCTCTATTCCTCGCCCAGGCTCGACGGGATCGGCGCGGTGGTGCTCGACGAATTTCACGAGCGTCATCTGCAGGCCGACCTCGCGCTCGCGCTGTGCCGGCGCATTCAGCAGAGCCGCCCCGACTTCAAGCTGGTGGCGATGTCGGCGACGCTCGACGCCGCGCCGATCGCGCGCTTCCTCGGCGACTGCCCGGTGCTGCGCGCCGAAGGGCGCCGCTTCGAGGTCACCCTCGAGCACGATCCGCCGGCGACGGGGAAAGAGCGGCCGCTCGAGGCCGAGGTGGCGCGCGCGCTGCGCGGCCTGATCGCAACCGGGCTCGACGGGGACGTGCTGGTCTTTCTGCCCGGCGCCGCGGAGATTCGGCGCGCCGCCGCCGCCTGCGCCGAGCTGGCACGCGCAGCCGATCTCGAGCTGGTGCCGCTTCACGGCGACCTTTCGCCCGAGGCGCAGGCGCGCGCGGTTCGTCCCGGTCCGCGCCGCAAGGTGATCCTGTCGACCAACGTGGCCGAGACCTCGATCACCGTCGAAGGGGTGGTGGCGGTGATCGACAGCGGGCTGCACCGCGCCGCCGCCTGCTCGCCGTGGTCGGGGCTGCAGAGCTTGAAGGTGCAGCGCATCTCGCGCGCCTCGGCGACCCAGCGCGCGGGCCGCGCCGGCCGTCTTCGCCCGGGCCGCTGCCACCGGCTCTACAGCCGGCACGATCACGACACCCGCCCCGAGCACGATCTTCCCGAGGTGCGCCGCCTCGACCTCGCCGAGACGGTGCTGCTCCTGGCCGCGTCGGGCGCGAACGACCCGGCTGCGTTCGAGTGGTTCGAAGCGCCGCCGGCCGCCGCGCTCGAGGCTGCGCGCGAGCTGAACGTCCGGCTGGGCGCGCTCAGCCCCGAAGGCGCGCTCACTCCACTCGGGCGGCGGCTGGTTCAATTCCCGCTTCACCCGCGGCAGGCGCGGGTGCTCGTCGAGGCCGAGTCGCGTGGGCTCAAGCAGGGCTGTCTTCTGGCGGCGCTGCTCGGAGAGGGCGGGATCGTCGCGCGCGGCGCTCCCGGACGCGCCGAGAGCGGGCCGGCCGATCTGCTCGCCGATCTCGATCGCTTCGCCGAGGCTGCGCGCGCCCGCTTCGATCCCGATCGGCTGCGCAGCTTCGGCCTCGACGTCGGCCGCACGCTCGCGGTCGACAAGGTGCGCCGCCAGCTCGAGCGGCTGATCGCGTCGTCGCCGCAGGCGAGCGGCGCGGCGCGCGGCAGGACCGAGGGCGCCTCCGATCGCGCGTCGAGCCGAGAGGTCGCCGAAGAGATCGCGCTCGGGATGTGCCTGCTCGCCGGCTATCCCGATCGGGTCGCGCGAAGGCGGAAAAAGGGCGGGCGCGAGCTGGTGCTCGCCTCGGGCGGCGGTGCCGAGCTCGCCGAGTCGAGCGTGGTCAAAGACGCCGAGCTCCTGATCGCGATCGATGCCGAGGAGCGCAGCGCCCAGGGCGCGCGTGGTCTGGTGACGGTGCGCAGCGCCAGCGCGATCGAGCCCGAGTGGCTGCTCGAGCTGTGCGCCGATCGACTGCGCGACACCGCCCTGCACGTATGGAACCCGGCCGCCGAGCGCGTTGAAGTGGTCAAGCGGCTCGCCTACGAGCAGCTCATCCTCGACGAGGTGCGCCGTCCGGCCGAGCCAGGTCCGGAGACCGCGCGCGTGCTCTTGTCGCAGGCCACCGCCCGCGGAGCGCGCAACTTCGAAGACGGCGAGGCGCTCGATCGGCTGCTCGGCCGAATTGGTTTCCTTCGCACCGCCGCGCCCGAGCTGGCGCTGCCCGAGCTCGGGCCCTCCGAGCTCGACGACGCGCTCGGTGCGCTTTGCGAATCGGCCGTCAGCTTCGCCGAGCTCGACGGCGCGCTCACCTCCGCGATCGCGGCGCGCCTCGATGGCCGGCAGCGTCGCGCGCTCGACGAGCTGGCCCCCGAGCGGGTCACCCTCGCAGGCGGGCGCGCGGTCCGGGTGAGCTACACGCCCGGGCAGCCGCCGTGGATCGCGTCGCGCCTGCAAGACTTCGTCGGAATGGCCGCCGGCCCGACGGGGGCGCGCGGCCGGGTGCCGCTCACCTTGCACCTGCTCGCGCCGAACCAGCGCGCGGTGCAGGTCACCTCCGATCTCGCCGGCTTCTGGCAGCGCCACTATCCCGCGATCCGCCGCGAGCTCGGCCGCCGCTATCCGCGCCACCCCTGGCCGGAAGATCCGCTCACCGCCCGTCCACCGTCCCGCCGCTAGCTTCGTCCGTGATACCCTGACGAGATGGGGGCCGAGCAGCGCGTTCACTCGCGCATCCACGTCTCGTCGCAAATCGAGGTCTCGTGCGATCGCGGCATGGTCGAAGCCGAGCTCAAAGATCTCTCGATGGGCGGCGCGCGCTTCGAGGTGGCGATCCCGGTCGGCGCGGTCGGCGACACCGTCGAGCTGTTTCTGCCCTCGCTCGATCGAAACGAGATCGTGGTGATGGCCGAGATCGTTCGTCACCAGGTCGAGCCCGGAGATCGCCACGCGTTCGCGGTGCGCTTCGATCTGGTCGAGCCGGCGATGCAGCAGGCGCTGGTCGATCTGCTCGGCATCCTGCTCTCGTCGGGATCGGGCGGCGAGGCGCGCGCCCATCCGCGGGTGGCGCGGCGGATCGAGATCCGCTTCGGTCAGCTCGAGGAGCTGCGCGGTATCCTCGAGAACATCTCGTCGGGCGGGCTGATGATGACCGTCCACGAGCCGCTGGTGCTCTATGAAGAGCTCGACGTGACGGTGCCCGATCTCTCGGGCGGCGAGCTGCTCATCCTTCACGCCAAGGTGGTCAACCAGCGCGCAGTCACCCGCGAGGATCGCGGCATGTCTCGGGTCGGGCTCGAGTTCGCCACGCTCAGACCCGAGGCGCAGCACTGCCTCGACGCGCTGTTGCGCGCGGTGGTCGAGGCGACCGCGCGCGAGTAGCGCTACTCGAGCTCGTCGGTGCTCTTGAGCGGCGCGAGCGTGACGTCGCCCTGCGCGGAGACGGTGCCGACCACCTGGAAGCTCGAGGTCTGGCCGTCGCAGTCGAGATCGCCGCGCGCCTCGGCGACGAAGTGCGCGTGCTTGCCGCGTCCCTGGCTGGTGAAGCGGTACTGATAGTAGTGCGGCTCGTCGACGGAGAAGCCGAGCGCCTTCCAGCCCGCGGCGGAAAACGCGCCCGAAGCCGGCGCGCACTTGTCGCCCGACTGTCCGCAGCAGGCCGCGCCGGGCGTCCAGCTCGTCGACGGCGGAAACCGTCCCGCTTTTCGGTGCGCTTCGTAATAGACGATCGCGCCGCTCGCCATCGCCCTCACGTTCGAGGTGGCCTCGACGGTCTTGGCGCGCCGGAGATATTTGGTGAACGCCGGAATCGCCACCGCCGCCATCACGCCCACCATCGGCACGAGCAGGTTGGTCGACTTGGGATCCGGGAGCTGATAGCGGCTCACCAGCTTGTCACCGACGAGGCGCGGCTGAAACTCCTTCCAAAAGCGCGCCGCCTGGTAATAGCCGACGATCGCGCTCACTCCCGCGAGCACGTCGGCGCCTTGCGCCGCGCGATCCTTGGCCTGCTTGAGCTGGGCGATCCCGGCGGTCATCACCGTCGAGATCAAACGGCGCGCGCCCTCGAGCTTCTGCGGATCGCCGGCCGCCTCGAGCACCACTTGATTGGCGGAGGTGAGCTCGAGCGTCACGGTGCGCACGCCGAACTGCTCCGCGGTCTTCACCGACGACGGATCGCCCGCCGCCGCCGCCAGCCCGGCCGCGAAGTCGGAGGAGGCGGCGCCGAACAGGGTGCCGAGCGCCGAATGGGTCGAGAGCCCGGGCGCGCGATGCTGCGCGACATCGATGCCGGCCTCCACCTCGGTGCGATCTCCGATGAGCACGCCGCCCGGCACCACCGCGGCCACCCACTTGTCGATCGCGACGAGCGGCACCGCACCGCGCGAGCCGACCACCCGGCCGTGCAGCGCGCCCGCGCCCGGCACGCTCAAAAACGCGGCGAAGCTCGCCTTGGGCGAGAGCTCCGTCGACCAGGCGACCGCGCCATCGACGCGGGTGAGATCGACGCCGAGAGCGCGCGCGAGATAGTCGCCGAGCTCCGAGCGCATCGCCGCATCCTCGTCGACGAGGTGACGCGCCATCGCGAGCCCGCTCTTGGCGATCGTCACCACCGCCACCGCCCTATCCGGAACCTGCGGAAGGAGCGAAGGGCCGGCCGGCCTCTGAGCGGCCGAGCACGGCCGCGCGAACAGCAACAGCACGAGGGAGAAAGAGAGCGGCAGGGCATATCGGCGCATCTTTCCAGGGAACCTTACCCGCCGCCCCCTGTCAATGTCGCTCCGAGGGGGGTGACAGCCGCCTTCGCCCGTCGCACACTACCGGCATGGGTCTGCCCATCAAGAGCGATGCGATGCCGCCTGGCCACCTCCTCGAGGAGGAGATCGTGCGGCTCAAGCGCGAGCGCAACGCGGTGCTGCTCGCCCACTATTATCAGGAGTCGGAGATCCAGGATCTCGCCGACCACGTCGGCGACTCGCTCGGCCTCGCGCGCGCGGCGCAGAAGACCACCGCCGACGTGATCGTCTTCGCCGGGGTGCACTTCATGGCCGAGGTCGCCAAGATCTTGAACCCCGAGCGGGTGGTGGTCCTGCCCGATCTCTCGGCCGGCTGCTCGCTCGCCGACGGCTGCCCGCCTGCCGCATTTCGCCACTTTCTCGACCAGCACCCGGGCCATATCGTGGTGAGCTACATCAACTGCTCGGCCGAGGTGAAGGCGATGAGCGACGTCATCTGCACCTCGTCGAACGCCGCCAAGATCGTCGCGCAGCTCCCCAAGGACCAACCGATCGTGTTCGCGCCCGATCAGCACCTCGGGCGCTTCGTGATGAAACAGACGGGCCGCGAGCTCGTGCTGTGGCCGGGGAGCTGCATCGTCCACGAGACCTTCAGCGAGCAGAAGATCATCGAGCTCGAGCTGCGCAACCCCTCAGCCGAGCTGATCGCGCACCCCGAGTGCGAAGAGCCGATCCTCCGGCGCGCGAAGTTCGTCGGCTCGACCACCGCGCTTCTCGAGTACGCGATCTCGTCGCCGGCCCAGACGATGATCGTCGCCACCGAGGAGGGCATCCTCCACGCGATGCGCCGCGATGCGCCGCACAAGACCTTCAGTCCGGCGCCGCCCGAGGACGAGAGCTGCGCCTGCAACCAGTGCCCGCACATGCGCAAGAACACGCTCGAGAAGCTCTATCTGTGCCTGCGCGATCTCACTCCGCGGCTCGAGCTCGACGAGGCGCTGCGGGCCCGGGCCAAGCGTCCGATCGATCGCATGCTGGAATTGTCGTAGGCGGCATGCGCCTCCTCACCGCGCACAAGATCCTGGTCGGCTTCGCCATCGCGCTCGCCGCGATCTTGATCGTCTGGGGCACCGAGCACGGACTCAGGCGGCAACAGCCGAACGCGTGGGTCGCGCTCGCCCTCGGAGCCGCGATGCTGCCGGTCTTCGTGCTCTACCTGCGCAAGCTCTACCGCCATCCACCGGTGCGATAGCCCCTTTTTGCCCGCGGCTCCTCGCCGGGGTACCCTGATCGCGTGGGGCAGCGGTCGCCGGAGGAGCTCGCGGAGTTCGCCGCGCTCAGCGCCAAGGTCGCGGAGAAGACCGCGACGGTCGTCGAGCGCGAGCGCTGGCGCGTCTTGCGCGGCATGCTCGCCGGACCGCCGCCTCCCCCAGCGAGCGTGCGCTCGCCCGCGCCGCCGCGGGCCCATTCGCGCGCCGCGGTCTCCGCCGCGCGCAAGCTGCGGGTCAGCTACGCGCCGGTCAAAGAGCTGCACGTCTCGTTCGCCGAAGAGGTGAGCGCGGGCGGGCTGCGGGTGACGGTCCACGAGCATCTGGAGGTCGGCACCGAGCTGGTGCTGCGCCTCGCGCTCGCCGGCCCGAATGATCCCGAGCCGATCACCACGGTGGCGCGCGTCGCCTGGTCCCGTCGCGAAGGCGGCCATTTCCAGTGCGGCCTCGAGCTCCACGCTCTACGCCCCGAAGACCGCGAGCGCCTCGACGCCTACGGCCACCAGGGCTAGCACTGCTGCGGCCAGCCGCCCTGCTTGTCGGCGCCGAGCGCCGTCCTACCTTTGTAAACCATGGTCGCCATCGTGCTGTTCGCCCTGGTGTTCGCCGCCGGTTTGGCGCTCCTGCTCGCGCGCTACGCGCCGAATCCGGCGATCGAGCGCGCCTCGGACGCGGCGCTGCTCACCCCCGACGGTCGGCCGCGGATCACCGCGCCGCGGCTGCGCTCACTGGTGGTCGAGCTTTTCGCCGCGTTCGATCTCTCGGTCATCGAGGAGGAGCTGCACGGCGATGAGCGCCGCCTGGTCGCCGCGCGCCGCCCGGGCGAGCTCGGCGCCGCGCGCTATGTGGCGTTCATCGAGCCCGCGCCCGCCGGCGATCAGGTGGAGCAGCCGCTCATTCTCGAGCTCGCCGAGTACGTCAAGACGGAGCGCGCCACGCTCGGCCTGATGGTGACGCCCTCCTGCATCGTGCGCGACGGCCTCGCCGGTATCGAGGTGCCGCTCGAGCTCATCGACGGGCCGCGGCTGCGCTACCTCGTCGAGAGCTATTTGCCCGA
>JANWLJ010000233.1 GCA_025450955.1 Polyangium sp. (in: bacteria)
AGAAATCCCGCCAGCCGCGACGAGGCAGCCGCCAGCGGCCCCGCCGGCCGAGGCAGCGCGGCGACGACACCGAGCTCCGGCAGCCCGTTCGCCGCGAGCAGCGAAGGCCGGACCGAAGGCGCCGCCGTAGACGCGGCAGCAGCCGAGCCCGGCAACACCCGATCGCGGATCGCGCCCGCTTCGGCCCCGGCGATGGCCGGCTTCACCGTCGGCGGCGATACCGCCACGGGCGCGGGGCGGTGCGCCTCTTCGGCGGTCGGCGGCGCGACCCACACATACCCGGCCGGGCCGCGCTGTGTTCTACCGTCGCTGCGCGCCGTCTCGGCCGAAACACCGAGACGTTCATCGGCCCAGGCCGCGTGCGCGAGCACGCGCGCGAGCGGCGTCGAAGCCACGGCGCGCGGCCTCTCGGGCGGCGGGCTCGCAGGCTGCCGCAGCCCCAGCCACTCGGCGGCCTTCGGATCACCGACGGTGGTGGAAGCCGGCGACGAAACCGGCGACGAGATCTGCGGCAAGCTCGACGACGCGGTCGCGCGCACCGCGGCGGTTTCGGCCGGCGCCTCTAGGGTCGCGCCGCCCCCTTCAGCCGTGACTGGCGCCCCGCTCGCGGCGTCGGGCGATCCGGTTTGGAAAGTGGCGGGGGCCGCCTCGCGCTCGGCGATGGGCTCACGCCCTCTGGCGGGATCGCGTTCGGCGACGGGCCCGAGCACCGTCCGCGGAAGTGCCAGGCCGCGCTCGGCCGCGCCGGTCGACCGCTGCTCCGGTTCGCGCGCCCGGCCGGGGAGCTTCTCCCGTCGCGCCAAACGCTCGACGACCGGGTCTTCTTGCTCATACCAGGGCCGCAGCACCGCCAGCGACTCGGGCGCAAGGCGCAGCGAGGCCGCCGTCGCCGGCGACTCGCCGGGCTGGCTCACGGCTCCGGTCCATCCGTCGACCAAGCGGTCGGCGAACGCCATCGCGCGCGCGCTGAAGCGCCCGATCGGACCCACCGTCCGCCTGGCGATCCGGCGTGCGGCGTCCTCGTACCGCGCGACGTTGCGCGGAACGAAGAGCGGAGGCCTGTCGCCCGGCCCCGCCACGTTAGCCCTTGTCTTTCTGCTTCGGCTTCGACTCGAGCATCACCAGCCCCTCGTGCGCGATCTCGATGCTCTCGATCGAAATCTCATTCTTCGAGGCATCGAGCTCGGGCCCTTCCCACTTGCAAACCCAGCCCTGCGAAAAGCGCCACTTCGCCTCGGTGCCGTTCGGCCCCTTCTGCGTGATGACGCCGCTGAAGCGGTTCGGCGTGACCCAGCCCGGCTTGTTCGAGTCCTTCCCCGGCAGATCGTTCAACACGCGCAGCCTGAGCTTGTACAGCTCCGAGGCCGCGGTGCAGAACCCGCGTTTGAGCACGATGTTGGGAAATTTGGTGCGGCCGACCAGCTTGCGGGTGGTGGTGTTGAAGCCGCCCTCTTCCAGCTCCACCACCGTCGACTCCGACTTCAGCCCCGAGCAGCTGCGGAACGGATAGGCGACGTGCTCGGTGTCGAACTCGACCTCGAACCAATAGGCCCCAAACGGGTCGTTGCGTGGCGTCGAGTTGCTATTCGCAGGCATGTTGACCTCCGTGCACGGTCACTCGCTTCATTCGGCCGCGCCGCCGGTCTCGGCCGACTGTTCGCTGACCTTCTGCACGACGTGGAAAATGATGTATTCGGCCGGGATCGCCGGCGCCACGCCGATCTCCATCACCATCTTGCCGTCGTCGCGCAGCTCGAGAGGATTGGTGTCGGCGTCGCACTTGACGAAGTAGGAGTCCTCCGGCCCGGCGCCGGCGAAGAAGCCGCGCCCCCACAGCTCGCGCAGGAAGTCGCCGACCATTCCGCTCAGCTTTTCCCAGGTGCGCGGGGTGTTCGGCTCGAACACCGCCCACTGGGTCCCCTCTTCGAGCGCGCGGCGCAGCATGATGAATAGCCGGCGCACATTGATGAACCGCCAATCGGGATCTTCCGACAGGGTGCGGGCGCCCCACAGCCGGGTCCCGCGTCCGGGAAAGCTGCGCAGCGTATTGATGCCGTCGCCGTTGAGCAGGCCGAGATGATCTTCGGTGACGTTCAGGGTCAGCCCGACGGCGCCGTTGACCACCTCGTTGGCGGGCGCCTTGTGCACGCCGGCCTCGGTGTCCGCGCGCGCGAACACGCCGGCCACGTGGCCCGACGGCGGCACCTGAATGAGCGCCTCGCCCGCGCCCAGATTGATCCACGGATAGTAGAGCGCCGCATACGAGGTCTCGATCCGCCGCCGCCACTTGCGGACCTGTTCGATGTCCTTGGTGGGCGGCGCGTCGAGGATCGCGAAGCGATCTTTCAGGTTCTCGCAGACGTTGATCATCGCGTCCTGGATGACCTGCACGTCGTGATCGGCCTGCGGCCCCGGGGTCCGCTGATAGGCGATCATCGCGTCGGGCACGCACAAAAGACCAACCGCGTCGACGCCCGAGAGTGCGGCCAGCCCGGTGCGCTCGCTCGGTCCGCGATCGGCGCCGATGAAGTCTTCGGGGCGGAGCACGTCGAGCCCGTCGCGCCCACCTTGCAGCCGCGCCGGCGGTCCGGCCTGCGGCAGGTTGTGCGGCAGCGGCGCCGCCGACTGCAGATCCTCGACGCGAATGAGCTGCGAGTCGCCGTTGATCAGCCTGGGCGCGTAGCGGCGCGAAAGCGGCGAAAGCTGCAGCCCGCGAAACACCTCGCGCCGGTCGCGCAAGGAAGCATAGACCTCGAGCTCGAGCACCTCGAGATAGGTCGGCCCCGCCGCGCGGTACTTGCGGAGGATCGGCGTGGTCGCCGCCCAGCGCAAGGTCCGGTCCTCGATCTCGGTGATGATGACGTAGTCGGAGGCCTCTCGATCGTAGATGCGCACCAGCGCGCCGCGCTCGATGCCGCGCACGCTGTTGACCCGCGCCTCGCCGGCGCCGACTTCCAAATCGAGAGTGAGCAGGGTGCGCGCCGCGGTGGTCTGCTGAAAGCGCACCCAGATGTTGTTGCCCCAACGCCCCTCGTTGAGCGAACGGACTCGCAGGGTCGGCTTGTCCCAGCCGTCTTTGACCACCCACTCGGCGCAGGCGGCGTGATCCGGTCCGGGGAGCTCGCCCGGCTTGGCCCGGTGCGCGATCCGCACCACGTAGCAGGAGGTGCCGCCGTTCAAGAAGAAGCCCTCGACCGCGCGCGCCAAAAACGCCTCGCAGCCGGCCGGCGACTGCTGTCCGTAGATGTCGACGAACTCGTTCCAGCCGCGCAGAAACACCGGCTCGTCGAGCGGTCCACGCGCGGCGACGCCGACGAAGCCCGCCACCCGGGTGTCGGAGACCGCGAGCGGCTTGGCCCGCGGCTCCTCGCTGGCCGGATAGACGCCCGGCGGACGCAGCTCGCGCGCCGCTCTCACGCCGTCCTCCGCTGCTCGCTCGCGTGCTCGCTCGTGGTCATCTGCCCGACCGCCCTTCAGCCTTTCTTGCGGGCCTCGTTGATCTCCCGGTTGATCCGGGCGATCTCCCGCAGCCAGATGTGCCGCTCGTCGTGCTCCATCGAGAGGATGTCATCCAGCCCCCAGTGAAAATGATACGCGACGTACGCTACCTCCTGGTAGAGCTGTTCCAGGGGGTAGCTCGCTATCCCCCCGAGCGGTCCGCGCCGCCATCACCTCCTCCGAGTAGATCAACATCGAACTCGGTCTGGCAGGAGGGGCACTTGGCGTGGACCTTCGGCGCGCCCTCCTCGTTGATCCGGCGGTAGAACTCCTGCAGATAGGCGAGGTCGGTCGAGAACAGGTTCTCGATCACCTCGGTGTCGATGTACTTGATGTCGCCGAGCTTGGTGATCACCCGCGACAAGAGAATGATCACCAGGTAGGCGCGGTTCGACTGAACCCGATAGTCCTGCAGAGGGACGATCTCGTCCTTGGCGGTCGCCAGCCGCATCACCCCACTTCGGTGCAGGTTTCCGTCGGAGTCGACGAAACCCTTGGGGAGCGTAAACGGGTACTCGGTCTGAAAGGCCATGTCGCTTTGTCCTCACGGCGACCGGGACCACCGCCCGGCCGCCGACCCGAAGACGCCTACGCCCAGGTCGCGGAGCCGGCGTAATTGAACTTCATGTCCTCGCAGTACATCTCGGCCTTGACGCGCCGGATGTTCTCCGAGCCCGCCTCCACCTTCTCCGGCGTCAGCTTGAAGATGCCGAGGTGCTCGAAGGTGATGGTGAACAGCTCCTTCATGTCGGGGGTCAGATAGACGAGCGAGCCGCCCTTCTCTTTGTCGTCGCCGTTGAGCCCCTTGATGACGAAGTCCTCGTGCCACTTGTACCAGGGATCGGCGATCGCCTCGGTGAAGGTCACCACCAGGTTCGGGACTTCGAGGCTGGCCGGCTCGCGCTGGTAATCGCGCAGCTCACCGACGGGATTCTCGACCACCTTCTGCTTGAGGGTGATCGCCTCGATCTTGTTGACCTGGGTGCAGTCGAGGTTGTCGATGGTCAGCTTGAAGTTCGACGGCAGCCACTGCTTCTGCACCTTGCTGTTGGCCGGTCCGCCGACGGCGTTGTTGTCGCCCTTGGCGAAGCGGGTCCGCTCCGGCGAGAACTTGATGGTCATCTTCGCCGCGTCCTTGGAGCCCGCGTCGAGCGCCGGGAAACCGATCTCGGTCACCAGCGCGTCGAAGAAGTCGAGCCGCGAGACCGCTTTGAAGTTCGCGTCGGCGGTGTGGATCGCGCCGTTCTTGCGAGCGTACTGGTGATCGAAGCTGGCCTTCACCCAGTTGTAGAACTCCTTCGACATGCCCGTGCCGCACGAGACCGAGATGTCCTCGTACTTCACTCCGGCGATGTGCTTGCGCTGGATGTGATCGGGGCCGAGCTTCTCCACCACCACGTCCGAGCTCGCCATGCCGCCTTCGACGGACGATACCCACCCGGCGTTGATCCCGTCGAGATCGATGCCGTACTTGCCTGCCGTGTAGCCGCGCTTGTCACCGGTGAGAGCCATCTTCTCCTCCTCAATTGAGCTCATCGGGGGTGGGCCTCTCACCTGAGAGACCCACCCCCGCGATTGCTACTCTTCGACGCCGCCGCCGGCCGGCATCTGGCCGATGCGGAAGATCACGAACTCGGCCGGCTTCACCGGAGCGAGCCCGATCTCGACGATCAACTGCCCGACGTCGACGACCTCGGGCGGGTTGGTCTCCGAGTCGCACTTGACGTAGAACGCCTTCTCCGGGTTTTCGCCCATGAGCGCGCCGTTGCGCCACACCAGGGTGAGGAACGAGGAGATGGTCCGGGTGACCCGCTTCCACAGCCGATGGTCGTTGGGCTCGAAGACCACCCACTGGGTCGCGCGCTCGATCGACGTCTCCACCATGATGAAGAGGCGGCGAACGTTGATGTAGCGCCACGACGGATCGGACGAGAGGGTGCGGGCGCCCCAGATGCGGATGCCGCCGCCCTGCATCATGCGGATGCAGTTGATGCCCTTCGGGTTCAGGATGTCCTGCTCACCCTTGGAGATGGTGTAGCGCAGGCCGAGCGCGCCGCGGACGATCTCGTTGGCGGGCGCCTTGTGGACGCCGCGCTCGTTGTCGACGCGGGCGTAGACGCCGGCCACGTGGCCCGACGGGGGAACGAACACATTGCCGCGCTCCGGGTCGTAGACCTGGATCCACGGGAAGTAGTAGGCGCCGTACTTCGAGTCGCGCGGGCGCGGCAGCTTGTCGACGCCGCCCTGCATCACTTCGGGCGAGTCGAGGATGGCGAAGCGATCTTTGCGGCTCTCGCAGTGGGTGAGGAGCGCGTCCTGCACCGCGGCCGAGGTCTGGCCGGGCGCGGCGACGATCGAGATCTCGTCGATCTCTTCGAAGCACTTGAGGCCGGTGCGGGCGCCGGGGCCGCCGTCCCTGCCGAGGTAGAGCGCGTCGGTGCCGCCCTTGCCGCCGCCGGCAGCCTGCTGCTTCTGCGGCTCGGCCTTCTTCTCGCCCTCTTTGGCCGGCTGCGCCGCGGGCTGGGTGGCCTCGATGTCGAGCGACGAAGGCGCCCCGACATTGACCACGAAGCAGCGCGATCCGCCGTTGTTGAAGAAGCCGTAGACGCCGTGCGCGAGGTGGGTCGACTGGGTGAAGTCACCATAGGTCTTTACGAACTGCGACCAGTTGGTGATCAGCACGGCCTGGTTGACCGGACCCATCATCGACTCCCCGAGGAAGCCGACGGTGTTGGTGCCGACGGCCTCGATGGGCTTGGAGCCCCGATCGACCTCTTCGACGTAGACGCCTGGAGACAGGTAGCTGGTAGCCATGGTTTCGTCCTCTCCTTCGGTGTGTCACCAGAGCGCCAAGCTGGTGGAGGATCTCGCCTGAGGCGATCTCCTGCGTATGGTTATCGGCGACCAGGGTCGGAAAGTTGCTAACGCTTCATGCGATTCAGCTTGTTCAAGTCGAAAAAGCGCACGTCCTTCTCCTGGACGCGGTGGATTTCGGTGCCGCCCGACGGGTAGATCGGAACGGTCGTCCAGCACTGGACCGCCGGCTTCATGGGCTGGTTCAGGCTCGCCCAAAAACGGGAGAGCACCCCTTCGTCGAGCTTCTGCGAAAAATAGAGGGGCCGGTACTCTTCCCCCTGGATCGCGTCGCCCTTGAGATCGGCTCCCTGGACGGTCGGGTGCTCGACCACGGCCTTGATCGCCGCGCCCATGAGGAGCTGCTCCTCCTCGGGAGTCTGCGCCCAGGTCGAGACCAGATAGTCGAGGCGCACCCACAGCGGCATCGGACGGCTGATCTCGTGCGGCTTGCCGTCGTCGCCGATCACCTGCTCGATGATCTGGCCGGTGCGGTTGTTGCCGAGGCCCTCTTCGTCGAGCGAGACGTTGTAGAGGTAGACGCAGACGGCGGGGAGCTTACCTTCGATGGCCTCGGACTTGGGCGCCGCGACCACCAGGTGAACCCGCTTGTAGCCGTTTTCGCGAAACACCGCCTGGAGGAGCTGACCGATGCTGTCGCTCGCTTCTTTTATGATGTGGTGTTGCGCGACGGTGCTCATGCTCTCTCCCCCAGCGGGACCCGGAACTTCGCTTACGAAACGAGGCGGCCCAGGATAGGGGATCGCCGGGTTGGCTGTCAACGCCGGCGAAGCTTGTAAAGCGACGCATGCTAAAGTAGAAACAGGGCCAAAATGGAGCTCAAGGTCATCAAGAACGACGCGCCCGAGGTCGCTTCCGAGCGAGCGGTCAAGCCGCCCGTCGACGAACGCTCGCTCGTGCACAAGCAGATGCTGCGCGGCCCGTTCTGGCAGAAGATCCCGGCCTACGCCGCCGTCGGTGAATCCGAGGTCCTCGATCACCGCTGGCAGGCCAAGCACTCGATCACCAACGTGCCGAAGCTCCTCGCCGCGCTCGGGTCGCTGGTCGGCCCCGACTTCATCGCCGACGCCACCGCCGGATTCGACAAGGCGCCGATGAGCGTGCGCGTCTCGCCGTATCTGCTCTCGCTCATCGATTGGGAGCACCCGTACGAAGATCCGATCCGGCGGCAGTTCATCCCGCTCGGCTCGCGCCTTCTGCCCGACCATCCCAAGCTCGGGCTCGATTCCCTGCACGAGCGGGCCGACTCGCCCGTCGACGGGCTCACCCATCGCTACGTCGACAAGGCGCTGTTTTTAGCGCTCGACACCTGCCCGGTCTATTGCCGCTTCTGCACCCGCAGCTACGCGGTCGGCATCGACACCGACGAGGTGGAGAAGTTTCACGTCAAGGCGCACGCCGATCGCTGGCAGCGCGCGTTTTCGTACATCGCCTCGCGGCCCGAGCTCGAGGACATCGTGGTCTCGGGCGGCGACGCCTATCAGCTCCGCGCCGAGCAGATCACCGAGATCGGCGAGGCGCTGCTCGCGATCGAAAACGTGCGGCGCATCCGCTACGCCACCAAGGGCCCGGCGGTGATGCCGCAGAAGATCCTCACCGACGACGCCTGGCTCGACGCGATCACCGCGGTCGTCGAGCACGGGCGCAAGCTCCATAAAGAGGTGGTGATCCACACGCACTTCAACCACCCGAACGAGATCACCGGGATCACCGAGAGCGCGATGAACCGGCTGTTCGAGCGCGGCATCACGGTGCGCAACCAGGCGGTGCTCCAGCGCGGGGTCAACGACTCGGACGAGACGATGAAGCTGCTCGTCAAGCGGCTCGGCCACGTCAACGTTCATCCGTATTACGTGTATCAACACGATCTGGTAAAGGGCGTCGAGGATCTGCGGACCACCTTGCAGACCGCGCTCGACATCGAGCGCTACGTGCGCGGCGCGACCGCCGGGTTCAACACCCCGACCTTCGTCGTCGACGCGCCGGGCGGCGGCGGCAAGCGCGACGCCCACTCCTACGAGCACTACGATCGGCGCACCGGGATTTCGGTCTACGCCGCGCCCTCGGTCAAGCCGGGCGCCTATTTTTTGTATTACGATCCGATCGACACGCTCGAGCCCGATTACCAGCGCCGCTGGTCGATCCCCGCCGAGCAGGAGCACATGGTCCAAGACGCCCTCGCCGCCGCCCGCGCCCGGCTGCGATAGTCGCGTGGAGGGCAAGTTCGCTCGCCATTTCTTCGTGTGTGTCAATGAGCGGCCGGCGGGCGGAAAGCCGTCGTGCGGCGCGGGCGGGAGGGCGATTCTCGCGGCGCTTCAGGCGGGGCTCGGAAAGCATCCGGAGAGCTGGTCCGAGGTGGCGGTGACCGAGGCGGGCTGCCTCGGGCCGTGCTTCGATGGGCCGACGGTGGTGGTCTATCCCGAAGGGGTCTGGTACGCCAATGTGACGATCGCCGACGTCGACGAGATCGTGCGCGAGCACCTGGTGGGCGGGCGGCCGGTCGAGCGGCTTCGCTACCGCTGGCCGGCGACCTGATCCGCGGTTAGAACCTCGAAGTGAGATCGCTCGCGCTGGTTCTGATGTTGATAGGCGGGCCGGCGGCGGCGGTCGCGCAGCCGCGCTGGGTGCGCGCCAACTTTCACGCCCACGCCGCTTCCGGTGAAGTCGGCGACGACGGCTCCGAGACGCCGGCCGCGCTTCACCGCGCGGTGCGCAAGGCCGGGTTCGACTTCTCGGTTCACACGCCGCACTCGACGCTCAACACCGACCCGCACGCGGCGGCGCACTGGCTCACCGAACGCGCGCGCGAGTCGCAGCTCCACATTCCCGGGCTCACCGCCGCGCTCGGCGAGGAGCTCACCGTCGCCGCCGGACCAAATTTTCAGCGCCACACCCAGATCCTCGGCAGGGCGGCGCCCGGCAACCTCGATCATCTCTCGTTGTTCGGAATGAACGAGCTGATTCCCTCTTTGACGCCGCTCGGGGCGGCGTGCGATCGCGTTCACGAGGACGGCGGAATCTGCATCGTCAATCATCCCGGCCCCGGGCCGATGATGTGGGAAGAGGGCTTGTGGGAGGCGCCAGAGAGCCGTGGCAAAGTCGACGCGCTCGAGATCTACAACGGGCAGGCGATGTCGACGGTGGGAATCGACTTCGAGGGCCGCTATCGCGAAGCGACCGCGTACAGCGGGCTCGGGCTGAAGATCGCGGCGGTGACCGGCGCCGACACCCACGGGCCGCGCTCGGTCGAGCGGGCGCGCTCGCGGCTGGCCGCGCTCGGCGCGGTGGGCAAGCTCATCAAGATGCTCCTGCCCGGCTCACACGGGCTTCGGCCCGAGCTCGCGGCCGCGACCCTGGTGGGCGCCGAGAGCGCGTCCACCGCCGACGTGATCGCCGCGATCAAGGCGCGCCGCACCATCGCCGAATATGGCCTGCGCGAGCTCGGCGTCGAGTGTCCCGGGCTCGGCGAGGTCAAGCACACCCACTCGGTCGCGCTCGCGCTCACGCTCTCGCGTCCCGTCGCCGAGATCACCCTCTATCGCGAGGGCGCTCAGGTGCGATCGTGGAAGGACGCGCGCGCGGCCGAGTGGCACGAGACGATCGACCAACGGGCGGCGTACGTCTTTGGCGTGCGCGATCCCAAGGGGCGCCTGACCACCTCGGCGATCTGGTACGAGCCGCGGTAGAATCGGCGCGATGGCCGACGAGAAATTTCCCTTGGAAGAGGTCGAGCGGCGAAAGCAGCTCCTGCGCGTCGAGGAGCGCTATCCCGAAGCGGACCAGTGCCCCCACTGCGCCGAGGCCCGCGAAAAGTCGGGTGACCCCACCGATCTCTGCGCGGCGCACCTTCAGCGAATCTACGGAATCTGATTTTCTGATTTACAAGACGGTTCTGCGGCCGATGAGCCCCTGGGCCTTGCAGACGGTGAACGCGGTCATGTGGACGATGGTCTCGACGGGCGCGTTGCGCGGCAGGACCGTGACCGGCGCCTGCACGCCGAGCAGGACCGGGCCGAGCGCGGTCGCGCCGCCGAGCGCGGCCATCAGCTTGTAGGCGACGTTGCCGGCCGCGAGGTTCGGAAAGATGAGCACGTTGGCCGCGTCGGTGAGCCGCGAAAACGGGAACCGCTCGCGGATCTCGTCGTAGATCACCGCGGTGTCGGCCTGCAGCTCGCCGTCGATCTCGAGATCGGGCCGGCGGGTCTGCACGAGCTGCACCGCGCGAGCGACCTTCTCCGACTCGGGGTGCGGCGCCGAGCCGAAGTTGGAAAACGAGATCATCGCCACCCGCGGCTGAATGCCGAACTCCTTGGCCGCGTCGGCGACCTGGATCGCGATCTCGGCGAGCGTCTCGGCGTCGGGATCGATGTTGACCGTCGCGTCGGCGAACACCTTCACGTCGCCGTTTTTCAAAAACATGATGTACATGCCGGTGGCGCGCCGCACCTCGGGACGGGTGCCGCAGATCTGCAGCGCCGGACGGATGGTCTCGGCGAAGCTGAGCGTCAGGCCCGAGACCAGCCCGTCGGCGTCGCCGAGCTTGACCATCATCATCCCGAACGGGTTGCGCCGTCCCATCACCCGCCGCGCGTATTCGCGATTGACGCCCTTGCGCTGCCGGAGCGCCCAGAACGCCTCGACGTAGCGATCGTACTGATCGAACTTGCGCGGCCGGATGATCTGCACCCGCGAGGCGAGATCGCCGAGATCGAGCTCCTGAATCCGCTGCACGATCTCGCGCTCTGAGCCGAGCAGGATCGGCTGCGCGATCTCCTCGTCGACGATCTGGCGGCAGGCCCGCAGCACCTTGGGCTGCTCGCCCTCGGGAAAGACGATCCGGCGCGGCGACTCTTTGGCCCGCGCGGTGATGCGCCGGATGATCGCGTGCGCGCCGCCGAGCCGCCGCTCGAGCGACTCGCGATATTGATCGAGATCGAGCGAGAGCCGCGCCACGCCCGACTCCATCGCCGCGCGCGCCACCGCCGGCGCCACCCACCACAGCACGCGGTTATCGAACGGCTTGGGAATGATGTACTCGGGGCCGAAGCGAAACGCCGCGCCGCCATAGGCCTGCGCCACCGCGTCGGGAACCTCCTGCTTGGCCAGCTCGGCGAGGGCGCGGGCGGCGGCGATCTTCATCGGCTCGTTGATCTCGCGAGCCCGCACGTCGAGCGCGCCGCGAAAGATGAACGGAAAGCCGAGCACGTTGTTGACCTGGTTCGGATAGTCGGAGCGCCCGGTCGCCATCACCAGATCGCTGCGCACCGAGCAGGCGTCCTTGTAGCCGATCTCGGGATCGGGGTTGGCGAGCGCGAAGACGATCGGGCGATCGTTCATCGACGCCACCATCGGCTTGGTGAGCAGGCCGCCTTTGGAGCAGCCGAGAAACACGTCGCAGCCGCGCATCGCCTCGGCGAGCGTGCGCCGCTCGGTCGGCTGCGCGAACTCTTCCTTGTAACGGTTCATCCCGTCGGCGCGCCCGGCCCACACCACGCCGATCGAGTCGACGAGGAGGATGTGCTCGTGCCTGACGCCGAGCGATTCGTAAAAACGCGCGCAGGCGAGCGCCGAAGCGCCCGCGCCGCTCACCACGATCTTGACCTCCTCGATCGCCTTGCGCTGGATCTGAAGCGCGTTCTGGAGCGCCGCGCCGGAGATGATCGCGGTGCCGTGCTGATCGTCGTGGAAGACCGGGATCTGCATCCGCTTGCGCAGCTCGGCCTCGATGTAGAAACACTCGGGCGCCTTGATGTCCTCGAGGTTGATCCCGCCGAAGGTGGGCTCGAGCGCGGCCACGGTATTGATGACGGTTTCGGGATCTTTGGAGTCGATCTCGAGATCGAAGACGTCGATATCGGCGAACTTTTTGAACAGGCAGCCCTTGCCCTCCATCACCGGCTTGCCGGCGGCGGGGCCGATGTCGCCGAGGCCGAGCACCGCGGTGCCGTTGGTGATCACCGCGACCAGGTTGCCGCGGGCGGTGTAGTCGAAGACGCGATCGGGATCTTTGGCGATCTCGAGGCATGGCTCGGCGACGCCGGGCGAGTAGGCGAGCGAGAGGTCGCGCTGGGTCAGAAGCGGCTTGGTCGGCACCACCTCGATCTTTCCGCGTCGGCCCTTGAGGTGATATTCGAGCGCGTCCTGCTTTCGGATCATTTCGCCTCCTTCGAGGCAGCGGATATTATCAGATCGTGCGGGCCAGGCTCGGGATCGTCTTCTTGGCCGCGTGCGCGGCCCTGCCGAATCGTGCCCGCAGCGACGAGGCCGGACGCGCGCGGGCTCATCTTCTCTACGTCCGCGAGGCGGGCGCCGAGCGCTGTCCCGACGAGACGCAGCTCCGCGCCGAGGTGGCCGCGCGGCTCGGCTACGATCCGTTCTCCGAGAGCGCGCCGTCGACGATCTCGGTGACGATCCGCGCGGGCGCGCGCGGGCTCAAGGCGCGCATCGAGCTCGTCGATCGAACCGGCGAGGTGACCGGCGCGCGATCGCTCACCGCGCCCGAGCCCGACTGCGTCGCGCTCGCCGAAGCGGTCGAGCTGGCGGTGAGCCTCGCGGTCGATCCGCTGCGCTTCGTAAATCCACCCGCTCCGGCCGCTCCGCCCGCTCCCGCGATCGCGCCGCCCGCGCCCGCCGCCACGCCGCCCCCCGAGAGCAGACCAGCGCCGATCGCCCCACCGCCCGCCGCGCCGGAACCGATCGCTCCGCCGCGGCCGCGATCGGAGCGTGAGGTGCGCTGGCGTCTCGGCGCCGGGGCGCTGGCGGCGCTCGGAGCGGCGCCCACGGTCAACTTCGGCTTCACAGCCTCGGCGGGCGTGCGCGGCCCGCACTGGTCGGTCGATCTCGAAGGCCGCTTCGATCTGCCCGCGGGCCAGCCGACCGGCTCGGTCAACGCGACCGGCTCGGTCGAGACCGCGCTCTATCTCGCGACCGCCCTGCCCTGCTTTCACGTGCGGCTTTTTTCCGGCTGCGCGCTCCTCGCGCTCGGCGCCCAGACCGCCGATGGGATCAACCTGCCGGTCACCCGAAAGAGCGCGAGCCTGTTCGCCGCCGCGGGCGCGCGCGCCGGGATCGAGGTGCCGCTCATCCCCAAGCTCGAGCTCGCGCTCGCGGCCGATCTGCTCGCGGCCATCACCCGCACCCGCTACACCGCCGACGGCGCGAGCGGCCCGACGACGGTGTTCGACACCCCGCCCATCTCCGGCGCCTTTCACGTCGGACTTCTCGGCTATTTTCGATGACGGAATCGGCGGCTCCGGCCCAAGATCGAGAGGTGGACCCTCTTTGCAGCCCGGCTGGACCTGGCGCCGGCGACTCCGCCGTGGCCGCCGGCCCCGCCGACTTCCGGGCCCTCTACGAAGCCGAGTTCAACTACGTCTACAACAGCCTGCGCCGGCTTGGCGTCGCCGAGCGCGACCTCGAAGACTTGATCCACGAGGTGTTCCTCGCCTTTCATCGCGGCCGCGATCACTACGATCCGGCGCGGCCGCTCCGCCCCTGGCTGTTCGGGATCGCGTTTCGGATCTCGTCCGATTATCGCCGCCGCGCCCAGCACCGCTACGAGGTTCCCGAGGAGCGCGAGGTCGCCGACGCCACTCCCGGCGCCGACGAGCAGCTCGTCTGGCGCGAGCGCCGCCCGCTCGTCCTGCGCGCGCTCGACACGCTCGATCTCGACCGGCGCGCCGTGTTCGTGATGCACGAGATCGACGGCTGCACGATGCCCGAGATCGCGACGGTGCTGGCGGCGCCGCTCAACACGCTCTACTCGCGGCTGCGCCTCGCGCGCGAAGAGTTCGCGACCTTCGTCCGCCGGCACCAAAGGAATGAAGATAAGGGAATGAAAAATGAGTCACGATGAAGATCTCGAGCCGCTTCAGCCCGATCTCGAGGCGCTGCTCGACGCCGAGCGCCAGGTTCCGCCCGCCCCGACCGCCGCGCGCGAGCGGGTCCGCGGCCGACTGGCCGCGACGCTGGGCATAACCGCGCTCGGCGCTTCGAGCGCGCAGGCGGCGACCGCGATCCACGCGACCGGCGCGACTCCGGCGCTCGGCGAAGGGGCGGGATCGACCGCGCGCGCGGCGCTCAAGGCGGCGCCGCAGGTGATCGGAAAATCGATCCTCGCCAAGGTGACGCTCGGTCTGATCGGGCTCACCGGCGCGATCGGAATCGGCGTCGGCGCGCACCTCTTGCGAACGCACGCTCGACCGCCCGCGCACGCGGCGCTTCCGACCGCACCCGCTCCCACGGCTCCGGTCGCCGCCCCGCCGATCGCGATCCCCTCACCCGCCGCACCGATGACCGCGACCCCGACGGCGGTTCCAACTCCCGCTTCCCCCGCACCGGCCGCGCGCCCGACGCGCCATCACGCGCACGAGGGCGAGGGCGACCTGGTCGCCGAGCGGCGCCTGCTCGACGCCGCCCACGCCGCGCTCGCCCGCGGCGATCACGCCGCCGCGCTCAGCGCGCTCGCCCGCGAC
>JANWLJ010000234.1 GCA_025450955.1 Polyangium sp. (in: bacteria)
CCGAGTCGCGGCGCGTTCTCCGGCGGCGAGGCGAAGCGCGGCGCGTTCTCCGGGGGTAAACCGAATCGCGGCTCGTTCTCCGGCGGTAAACCGCAGCGTGGCGCTTCGCCTGGCCGCGGGCTGAGCGCGCACGAGCGGCGCGCCGAGGCGTACCGTCCGATTCCTTCGCGCCCGGTCTCGGCGGCGCCGCGGCGGGTGTTTCCGACGGTGAAGCCCGGTCCCGCCGGGCACGTGCGCGCCGGCGAATGGCTGTTCACCACCCGGCCCGGCGCCGAGCAGGACTTGATCGAAGAGCTCTACTTTCTCGACGAGCGGAGCGGGCCGCGGCCGGCGGGCCCGTCGCTGGTGGCGAGCGCGAGCTTGCCGAAACGCCGCGATCAGGGGCAGGGAGGCGCGGTCTCGCTCGCCTTCGCGCGGCAGGGGCTCCTCGTGTCCGAGGTGCTGGCGCCCGCCGATCCGAACCACCAGCCGCGCGCGATCGCGGCCGCGATCGTCTCCGCGCTCGAGTCCGCCAGCCGGAAACCGAAGCCGTGGGCGTTCGATCTCTGGGTGCCCGACGCCGACGTCTCCAATCCGCTCTCCGCCGCCGCCGCCGAGCTGGCCGCGCGCACCCGCGCCGCGTTCGCCGAGGTCGCGCCCGCCGCCGCCGCCCTGCTCACCTCCGACGCGCGCGCCGCGCTCGCCGACAACGGCCTCTACGCTCAGGCGTGCCTGCTGCCCGATTCCTCGAAGGCAGCGGCCGACCGCGCGACGCCGGCGATCGCGGTCGGGGTCGGCTGGGCCCGCGACGCGCTCAGCCTCGCGCCCGGCGGGCGGCTGCGGATCCACGTCCCCGCCGAGGCGCCGTCGCGCGCCGCGATGAAGCTGGTCGAGGCGCTCACCTGGCTCGACCGCTCGCCCGAGCCCGGCGATCTGTGCGTCGATCTCGGCGCCGCGCCGGGCGGCTGGACCTGGGTGCTGCTCGAGCGGCGCGCGCGGGTGATCGCGGTCGATCCCGCCAACCTCGATCGCTCGCTCATCGGACGCAAGGGCCTCATCCACGCCCGCGCCGACGCGTTCCGCTTCGAGCCGGATCAGCCGCTCGCCGACCCGGTCGATTGGCTTTTTTGCGACATGGCCTGGCGCCCGCTCGAGGCCGCGGGCCTGCTCGCCAAGTGGGCGCGACGAAAATGGGCGCGCCTGCTCGTCGCCAACATCAAGCTGCCGATGCGCAAGAAGGCCGAGCACCTGTTCCGCGTGCGCGACATCCTCGAGGACGCCGGCTGGTCGAACGTGCGCGTGCGCCAGCTCTATCACGACCGCGACGAAGTCACGATCGGCGCCGTCCGCATCTGATCCGCAATTCCGGGTCGCAGCCCGCGGGCGCCTTGACCGCTCGCCGCCGTTCGTGATAGTGCCATCGATTATGAAAGTTATTTTCAATTTCACCCGCTCTCCCCCTGCGCCCCGCCGCCGCTGTTTCCCGTCGCTGCTCGGGGTCGGAGCGCTGCTGGCCGCGCTGCTCGCCTCGGGTCTGGCGAGCGCCGAGCCGCAGATCGTGCTCCCGCCGGCGCCCGACCAGCCGCTGCCCGGCATTCCGCGCCCGAGCCTGCTCAAGCTGCCGCGCGAAAATCAGGTCGAGGTCTCGCTCGATCAGCCGGCGATGGCCGACTCCGCGCTCGGCGGCTACGGCGAGATCACCTTCAACGCGCCGTCGAATGGGCCGAACGTGGTCGATCTGCGCCGGCTGGTGCTCTACGTCGGCCACAACTTCGATTCGCACTTTCGGTTTTACGGCGAGCTCGAGTTCGAGCACGCGGTCTCCTCCGCCAACGACAAAGGCGAGGCCGAGATCGAACAGGCGTTTCTCGACTGGGTGAAGTGGCGGCCGTTCAACTTGCGCGCGGGCGTGATCATCATCCCGGTCGGGATCATCAACGTCTATCACGAGCCGCCCACCTTCAACGGCGTCGATCGGCCGCTCACCGATCAGCTCATCATCCCGTCGACGTGGCGCGAGCCGGGCGCCGGGTTCTTCGGCGAATGGCGCGGCTTCCGTTATCAGGCCTATGCGGTCAACGGCTTCGACGCGAACGGCTTCACCGCCTCGGCCGGGCTGCGCCACGGCCACCAGGAGGCGTCGCTCGCGCTCGGCAAAGATTGGGGCATCGTGATGCGCGCCGACTACACGCTGCCCTTTCTACTCGGGCACGGCGTGTCGGCCGACGTCGGCGGCTCGTTCTATTTCGCCGATGCCGATCAGGGCCAGCCGCAATTCGGGGGCGCGGTCCCGGTCACGCTGTGCGACGCCGACGCGCGGGTGCGCACCCACGGGGTCGAGCTGCGCGCCGAGATCGCCAGCGTCTGGATCGGCGGCATTCACCGACTGAATCGCGCGCTCGCGGCCGCCGCGGCGGCGATGCCCGGCGATCCGCTCGGCGCCTTCGACGGGCCGGTCGCGCATCAGCTCCTCGGCGGCTACGTCGAGCTCGGCTACGACGTCCTGCACCCGCTCAAGCTGCGCGCCGGCCGGCAGCTCGTGCCGTTTCTCCGTTACGAGCACGTCGACACCCAGTTCGACGTGCCCGCCGACCTCGGCCGCGCGCCCGGCCATCGCCAGGACCTGATCGTCGCCGGGCTCACCTTCCGCCCGATCGAGGAGATCGCGCTCAAATTCGACTACCAGCACTTCTGGACCGACGCGGCCTCGGCCGCCGACGCGTCGTACGACAGCTACAACGCGGGCGTCGCGTTCATGTTCTAACGCGGTACTTACCGCCGGCCGCCGTGGCCGCCCATGTGGCCGCCGCCGCCGCGCCCGCCGAAGCTGCTGTGGCTCGAGCCGACCGAGCCGTGAAATCCGCCGCCGCCGCGCATCACGCCGCCGCGGAATCCGCTCCCGCCGCGAAACCCGCCGCGATAAACGCCGCCGCTGTAGCCGCCGCGGACGGCAGGACGAAACCCGCTGCCATACGCGCCGCGATATCCGCCATACGCGCCGCGATAGGCGCCGTAGCTGCCGCGATATCCGGTGTACGACCGCGCACCGACGGGCGCTCCCATCCTCACTCCGCCGCGAACGCCGGTCGGCGCCCCGACCCGCACCCCGCCGTAGGCGCCGCGATTCCCATATCCGCCGCGATATCCACCATACCCATTGTGATAATGGTTGTAAACGCTGCGCGCTCCGGGATATCCGAAACGGTGATATCCCCAGCCATTATAAAGTCCGGCGTGATACCAGTGAAAGCGCCACGGCCCGTAGGCGCCGAAGTACGGGCTCACGCCCCAGCCCCACAGCCAGGGCGCCGCCAGCCACGACCAGCCATAGTCCGGGCAGTAGACGTATTCGTAGGGATCGGCGCCGGACTCGGTCGGCGCGTAGGTGTACTCCGAGCCGTAGGGCATCCACAGCCAGCCATACTGCGCGGTGTAGACCCACTGTCCGGTCGCCGAATCCGGCGCCGCCTGCGCGGGAGCCATCGGCTGCTCCGCCTGCTGCTGCGGCGGCGGCAGCGCTTGCGCCTCGGGAGGCGGCGGCGGCTGTTCGGCCGGCGGCTGCGAGGGCGGCTGAGCGGTCTCGGCCGGCGCTGGCTGAGCGGGCGGAGCGGCCGCCGTCTGGGCAAACGCGCCCGCCGGAACGAGAAGCACGAGCGACAGCAGGGCACTCGAAATGGGCTTCATGGGAGCGACCTCACACACCTCATGGACGGAGCCGGGCCCCGTTTATTCAAAACATGGGTGATGCGACCATTATGACATAGGCCGGGGCGCGCGCGGTGATGGGCGTCACCCGCGCAAAAACGGCCTGGTCCCCTCAGGCGAGGAAGCTCTTGATCGACAACACGCCGTCGGCGAGCGGGACGTCGCGGCCGGAGTCGTCGGTGGCGAGGTGGACCACCAGCGCGTCGGGGAAGGCGTGGCGATAGCCGTTTACGTGGGTGGGCTCGTTGTCGAAGACCGCGAGCACGGTGCCGATCGCGCGCAGCTCAGCGTAGGCGGTCGCCTTCCAGTCGTCGTCGGAGAGCTCGAAGGTCGGCTTCATCAAAAGGTGCACGCCGGCGCCGGGCGTCGGGAAACCGAGCCGCTCGAACGAGGCCACCGAGCCCGCGCGCATCGCCTCGTGGCGGCCGGTGCAGTAGGCGACCTGCGCGCCCGCGCGCCGCACCTCGGACAAAAAGCGCGCCGCGCCGGAAATCGCCTCGTCGACGGCGCAGTACTCGCTGGTGAAGAAGCGCTCGCGCCAAAAGAGCTTGGCCTCCTCGGCGTGCGCCTCGATCTCGGCGGGCGCGAGGCCCGCGTTGCGCATCGCGTGTCGGATGTCCCAATCCTCCCAGTGCTCGGGGCGCGCCTGGGCGAGCGGCAAAAGCCCGGTGTGCAGGCCGAGCTCGCGGAGGATGCGCGCCTGGCGCGGCCGGTTGTCGAGCAGGGTCGAGTCGAGATCGAAGACCACCAATCCCGCGTCGCCGGAGGCGCGGGCGCGCTCGAGCGTGCGCGCGAGCACCGTCGGATCGAGCTTGCGAATTTGCGCGGCCATCGGGGGAAATACCCTAGTGGCCGACGGCGCGGGTGTCGAGGAAAAATGCGGCTCAGCGCGCGAGGTAGACCCGAATGCGGGTGACGCCGCCGACGCGCGGCAGCGGATCGCCCGGCCGGCTCAAGCGACGGCCCTGACCGTGATAGGCGGGAAATGGATCGCTCGGCGCCACCATCGCGGCCACGATTCCGCCGCGCCGGCTCTCGGTCAAAACCGGCAGCGGCGCCTTGGCGTCCGTCGACTGGCGCAAGAGCAGCGTGACGTTTTGATCGCCGGTCACCTCGGCGACCGCGCCCGGCCGCGCCGCCTCGGGCAGGAGCGTGGTGAGCCGCCAGGCGCGCCGCTCGAGATCTTGAAAATCGGGCTTGGTGCGGGCGAGCCGCGCGCGATCGATCGCCGGAGCCGGATGGCCGTCTACCTCGACCGCGATCCGCAGCGTCTGCGGCAGCGCCACCTCGGGCGGCGGCGGCAGCTTGGGGAGCTGGCGGGTCGACTCGACGTCGCTCGCCTTCTGACAGCCGCCGCCCGCGATCGCCATCATCATCACCATCAGCGCGCACGCGAGCTTTCCCATCATCCCTCCCTCCTACTACGCGGCCGCACGTCGATCGGCAGGGTGTCGTCGAGCTTGGGCAGAAGCTCGTCGATGCCGCCCTCGGCGGCGACGCGCCCGCCCTCGATCAGGACCGCGCGATCGCCCATCGCGCGCGCTTCGTTTCTGTGATGGGTCACGTGCAATAGCGGCAGCTTCGCCTCGTCGACGTAGGCGCGCACGTCGGCGGCGAGCTGAAGCCGCAGCTCGCGATCCATCGCCGAGAACGGCTCGTCGAGCAGCACCACTCTTGGCGACATCGCGAAGGCGCGGGCGAGCGCCACCCTCTGCCCTTCGCCGCCGGAGAAGGTGCCCGGCCGCCGTCCGGCGAGGTGGCTCACCCGCATCCGCGCCAGCATCTCCTCGGCGCGCTGGCGCCTGGCCGGCCGGGGGAGCGCGCGATCGATCCCGTACTCGACGTTGGCGCGCGCGGTCAGGTGCGGAAACAGCGCCAGCGACTGAAACACGAACGCGATGCCGCGCCGGTGAATCGGCCGATCGATGTCGCGCGCGCCGTCGAACCAGACGTCGTCGCCGAGCGCGATCCGCCCCGACTCGGGGCGCGCGAGGCCGGCGATCGCCGACAGCGTGGTCGACTTTCCCGCGCCCGACGGTCCAAACAAGATGGTGATCCCGGGCGGCGCGGTGAACGCGACCTCGAGGGAAAAGTCGCGCCCGCCCGCTCGCGCCAGGCGC
>JANWLJ010000235.1 GCA_025450955.1 Polyangium sp. (in: bacteria)
CCGAGGGTGCGGCCGTGCAAAAGCTCCATCACCAGAAACGGAACCTGCCCGCGGGTCTCGCCGAGATCGGTGACCTCGACGATGTTCTCGTGCCCGGTCGCCGACGCCGCGCGCGCCTCGCGACGAAACCGCTCGAGGAGCTCGGGCCGCTGCACCAGCTCGGGCAGAAGCAGCTTGGCCGCGAGGCGCTTTCCGAGCGGTCCGTGCTCGACCTCGTACACCGCCCCCATTCCGCCGGTCTTGATGTGGCGGATGACGACGTATTTATCGTCGAGCCGAGCCCCGGGCGGCCGCGGCTCCGACGGATCGCGGACCATTTCGATCTAGTTTAGCCGAGTTTGACCGCTTCAGCGGAGCTGGGCGGCCTCGGGCCCGAACAGCCGCTCGATTCGGAGGAGCAGCTCGTCCGACGGGGTGATCGACAGTTTCGACGGCAGCACGCAGTCGGTGTACGAGCGCGCCGGCAGCCGGAGCCGCAAGATCACCGCCACCTGGCCCGGGCTCTTCTCGAGCGCGGCCTTGAGCTGCGCGGTCTTGTCGTCGGTGAGCGCGTCGGCGGGCAGCTCGACGATGAGCTGGCGGGTCTTCTCCGCCCGCAGCCGCGCGAGCGGAATCGCGTCCTGCATCGCCAGCTCTTTGGTGACCGGCGGCGCCCCCTCGACCGGATCGTCGCCGCCGCGGCCCGCCTTCACCTTGCCCGAGATGAGGATCGGCTCGTCGGCCTTGAGCACCGCTTCGTGAATCGCGAACGGCTTGGCGAAGCAGGCCACCTTGACCGTGCCGTAGGTGTCCTCGAGCTGAAACACCGCCATTCGCCCGTCGCCGCTCTTGAGCGGCCACTCCTTATAGGCGGTGACGATCCCCGCCACCTGCACCTCGCTCCACTCCTCGCGCTCCTGCACGTCGACGGTGCGGGCGGCGCGAAACCGCTTGAGGTCGGCGGCGTAGCTAACGAGCGGCTGGCCGCTGGCGTAAAACCCCAGCGACTCTTTTTCGTATGACAACTTCTGCTTCGGATCCCATTCCTCGAGGGCCGGATAGTTTGCTTTGGCACCGCTCGACGGCGCCGACGGCGCGATCAGCCCGAACAGGTTGGTCTGGCCGCTCTCGCGATCGCGCGCCGCCTTCTGCGCCTCGTCGACGGCGCGGTCGAGCGCCGCGAACATCGCCGCCCGATTGGCCTGCGGATGCAGGTCATCGAGCGCGCCCGACTTGATGAGCGCCTCGAGCACCTTCTTGTTGACCCGCTTGAGATCGAGGCGATTGCAAAAATCGAACAGATCGGTGAACGGGCCGTCCTTCTCGCGCGCCGAGATGATCGACTCGACCGCGCCCTCGCCCACGCCTTTGACGGCCGACAAGCCAAAGCGTATGAACTTTTTGATCGCGGGCTTCTTCTTGATCTCGACGTTCTCTTTGACCACCGAGAAGTCGTGCAGCGACTGGTTCACGTCGGGGCGGCGCACCTCGATCCCGTTCGCGCGCACCTCGGCGACGTTCTTGACAACTTTGTCAGTATCCTCTTTGTCGCAGGTGAGCAGGCCCGCCATGAACTCTTCGGGGAAGTAGCGCTTGAGATAGGCGGTCTGATAGGTGACGAGCCCGTAGGCCGCCGAGTGCGACTTGTTGAAGCCGTAGGCCGCGAACTTGCTCATCAGCTCGAAGGTCTCGTCGGCGATCTTGAGCTCGACGCCCTTCTTCTCCGCGCCGGCGAGGAACTTGGCCTTCTCCTTCTCCATCGCCTCTTTTTTCTTTTTGCCCATCGCGCGGCGGAGCAGATCCGCCTGGCCGAGCGAGTAGCCCGCCAGCGCCGACGAGATCTGCATCACCTGCTCCTGATAGACGATGACCCCGTAGGTGTCCTTCAAGATCGGCTCGAGCGCCGGGTGCGCGTAGGTGACCTTGGTGCGGCCGTGCTTGCGGTTGATGAAGTCGTCGACCATCCCGCCCTCGAGCGGGCCCGGGCGATAGAGCGCGCCGGCGGCGATGATGTCCTCGAACCGGTCCGGCTTGAGCTTCTGAAGCAGCGCCTTGAAGCCCGAGGACTCGAACTGGAACACCCCGGTGGTGTCGCCGGCGGCGACCATCTCGTAGACGCTCTTGTCGTCGAGCGGCAGATCCTCGAGCACGAAGTCGGGGCGCTCGGAGCGAATGATCCGGAGCGCGATGTCGAGCACGGTCAGCGTCTTGAGCCCGAGGAAGTCGAACTTGACCAGCCCCGCCTGCTCGACCTCCTCCTTGGCGAACTGGCTCACGATCTCACCGTCGGGGCCGCGCGAGCACGGCACGTACTCCCAAAGCGGCTTCTCGGCGATCACCACCCCGGCGGCGTGCATCCCGGCGTGGCGGTTCAGCCCCTCGAGCGCGCGCGCGTGATCGATGAGCTCCTTGTAGGGCCCCTTTTCGTCGGCGTAGAGCTCGCGCAGCTTGGGCTCGGCCTCGAGCGCCTCGTCGATGGTGGGCGCCTTTCCCTGCACCGGCTCGGGCACCAGCTTGGCGACCTTGTCGGCTTCGGCGTAGGGGATCGCCATCACCCGCGCGATGTCGCGGATGACGCCGCGGCTCTTGAGCTGGTGCATGGTGACGATCTGCCCGACGTTGTTCTTTCCGTATTTTTCCGTCACATATTGTATGACCTCGCCGCGCCGGTTCATGCAGAAGTCGACGTCGAAGTCGGGCATCGAGACGCGCTCGGGGTTCAAGAACCGCTCGAACAAGAGGTTGTAGGGGATCGGATCGAGATCGGTGATCCGCATCGCGTAGGCGACCACCGAGCCGGCGCCCGAGCCGCGCCCCGGCCCGACCGGGATCCCCTTCGACTTGGCGTAGTTGATGAAGTCCCAAACGATCAGGAAATATCCCGAAAACCCCATTTTACAGATGACGTCGAGCTCGCGTAACAAGCGCTCCCGATATTGGTCGGGATCGAGCTTGAATCCTTTTCTGTGCTGCTCGGAGAGCCGCGCGTTCAGCCCGTCCTCGGCCACCTTGCGCACGTAGCTGTCGAGGCTGTACCCGTCGGGAATCTTGTAGGTGGGCAGATAGGTCTTGCCGAGCTCGAGCTCGACGTTGCAGCGCTTGGCGATCTTTACCGTATTCTCCAGCGCCTCGGGAATATCCTGAAACTTTTTATTGAATTCGGCGGGCGGCTGAATGTAGTACGAGGGCGTCCGGTGCTCCAGCCGATCCTTGTCGTTGACCGTCTTGTTCTGCTGGATGCACATGAGGATGTTGTGCGATTTCCAGTCCGCCTGGTTCACGTAGTGGCAGTCGCCGGTGGCGACCAGGCCGATCCCGGTCTCCTTCGACATCCGCCGCCAGGAGTCGTTCACCTGCTCCTGCTCGTCGAGCCCGTTCGGCTGCACCTCGAGAAAGTAGCTGTCCTCTTCGAACAGCGACCGGTACTCGAGCGCCACCTCCTTGGCCCGCTCGTAGCCTTCGCGCATGAGCGTCTGCGCCACCTCGCCGCCGAGGCACGCCGACAGCCCGATGATCCCGGCCGAGCGCTCCTTCAATATCTTCTTGTCGATTCGCGGGTTGTAATAAAACCCTTCGAGAAACCCCATCGAATTGAGATATTGGAGGTTCTTATATCCCTCGTTGGTGCGCGCGAGGAGAATCAGGTGGTAGTTCTTCCGCTCGGTCTTGTCGAAGCGATCGGTCGCCGAGATATAGGTCTCGCAGCCGAAGATGGGCTTGACCCCCGCGTCTTTGGCCTTCTTGTAGAAGTCGACCATCCCGTACATGTTGCCGTGGTCGGTCAGCGCCACCGAGTCCATCCCGTACTTCTTGACCGTCGGGAAAAGGTCGGCGAGGCGGATCGCGCCGTCGAGCAGGCTGTACTGGCTGTGCAGATGGAGGTGGGTGAACTCGCTCATCGGACCCGTATCTAAACACAAACGCGGCGCTCATCGGCGCGCCGTTTCGCCCCGCTCATTTGACGCTGCGCGAAGGATTGTTTAGCGTCGATCTCGTGACGGGGCCAACACTCTGGCGTGTGCTCGCGGCCCTCTCGGTCTTGCCCGGTGCGGGCGCGCTCACCACCGGCTGCGGCGGAGGACCGCCACCGTACGTCGACGGCGGCACCCCGCGCGCGCTCGACGTCCTCTCGGGCGCGCAGATCGGCCGACACTACGGCGAGACCGCTCGCTTGCAGGTTCGCTATCGGCTCGATGACCCGGCGATGACTCCGCTCGGCTCGGCCCAGGTCCGCTTCGCCATCTTCGGCGATCCGGGCGGCTCGACGCTCTCCACCGATCGCGCCACCACCGACGGAAGCGGCGTCGCCTCGGTGAGCCTGACCGCCGGCTCCGAGGAGGCCTCGTTCAAGGTGGAGGCGAGCGCCGACGGCGCCCCCGACGCGGAGATCGACATCACCGTCTCCAAGCAGGACTTCGTCGACCTCTCGGTCGCGCTCGCCTACGACGGCCCGGGCACGGTGCAGACCTTCCGAGCGCTCCTTTATGTGGGGCAGCCGTGCCGCGCGCTCGTCCCCAAGCCCGTGCCCGATCCCGCGTTTCGCGCCTTCTCCGTCGAGAGCGGCCCTGCCGGCACGACCGGCACGATCGCGTTCTTGAGCCTCTTGTCGCGCGACTACGCGGTGATGGGGCGGGCCGAAGACGCCTCCGGCCACCTGCTCGCGTTCGGCTGCGCCGACGTCGGGGCGGGCCTGCTCCCGCCCGGCACGAGCGCCACCCTCCCCTTGCCGCTCGACCTGGTGCAGGCCTCGCCGCTCGGCAGCTTCGAGCTCACCTCCGAGCTGCCGCTCGCGCCCGAGGTGGTCGCCCCGTCGGTAGCGCCGCTCTCCGCGCTCGCGGCCTGCGCCGAATCTCCGGGACAAAATCTCCTCGACGCGATCGAGCCCAAGCTCTCCTCCGCGCTCGCGACGGCGATCGAATCGCACCGCGGCGCCGTCGACGCGATGGGCTGCCGGCCGCCCCAGCTCGCAGGCGGCGCGCCCTCGCTCGACGCCCAGCTCGAGCTGCTCCTCACCGCCTCCGGCTCCCCCGGCGCCCAGCTCGACGCGATCGCGCTCGATCTCGATCACCTCGCCAAGAGCGCCGAGCTGGTTTCGCTCCTCACCATCACCGCCGCGGGCGCGGCCGACTTCACCGCCGAGCACACCCTCGAGCGGCTCACCTTGTCGACCGCCACCGGCCAGATGACCTACGATCTCGCCCTCGCCGGGCTGCCGATCATCGACGTGCGCGATCTGCCGCTCACCCTCGCCGGCGCGCAGCTCACCCTCGGCAGCCACGGGTTCACCCTCGGGCTCGCGCCGCTTTTCGGCCGCGCGTTCGGCGATCTCGCGCTCACCCCGCGCGGGATCACGCCGCCGAATGCGCGCGGCCTCATCGGCGCGATCGTCGCCGCCGCCAGCCGCAGCGGCAAGACCGGCTGCGCCGCCGTCGAAGATCAGATCTGCGCGTCGATCGGCGCCGCCGGCTGCTCCGGGGTGATTCAGCCCGCCTGCTCGAGCGCGCTCGACGCGCTGGCCGCGCCGATCGACGCCGGCTTCGCCCTCGCGCCCGGGCTCGATCTCGTCCTCTCCGGCCACGCCACCGCCATCGACTCCGACGGCGATCTGATCATCGACACCCTGCAGCCCGGCACCTGGACCACTTCGCTCACCGGCGGCGCGAGCGCGCCCTTCCGAGGAAACCGCAAGCCATGAGGTCCAAGCTCGATCCGCGCACGCCCTCTTCGCCGCACCCGCTCGTGCCGACCGAGCCGGGCGAGCCGCAGCGCGAGCTGCGCCGCCATCCGCGCCTCGAGCTGCCGGTGCGCTGCTGGATCGTCGACGAGGGCCACACGGTCTATCTGCGGCTGCACGACGTCTCGCGCGGCGGCCTGTCGGTGCGCGCGCCGGTGCCGTTTCAGCCGCACCGCCCGGTCGAGCTCACCCTCGAGCTGCCGAGCGGCGAGACGGTGCGCGCCCGCGGCGAGGTGGTGTGGGTCAAGACCGACGATCCGCCGGCCGCCGGCAGCGGGCCGAAGATGGGCGCCCGCTTCCTCGAGTTTCTCGAGGGTGAAGAGGAGCTGTACCGGATGCTCGGCCGTGCCTGATCCGGCCGCGCTCCTCGAGGCCGCCGAGCGCGTCGAGAGCGCCTGCGATCTCGAGCTCGGGCTGCCCGCCGGCGCCGAGGCGCTCGCCGGCGCCACCCTCTTGGCCCTCGACGCGCTCGATCCGGCGACCACTTCGCCAAAGGCGCTGTGGAACCTCCTCTGGCTCGCCGGCGATCTCACCGAGCACGTCGATCTCTATCGCGCGGTCTCGCTCTTCGACGCGGTCGAGCGCCTCTTCGCCACCCGGCTCGCCGCCGCGCCCGCGCTCTCTACTCCGCTCACCGAGGCCGCCGAGATGGCGTTCGACTTCTTCTTCAACCGCGAGGCGCCGCCGCTCGCCTCGGCGCGCTTCGACCACGCGCTCTCGGGCCTGGGCCGCGTCCTCGCCGTCGAGAATCTGCTCTGCCGCCGCGCCGCGCTGCACGGCCTCGGCCACCTGCGCGAGCACGCTCCCACCACCCGTGCCCGCGCCGCCGTCGACGCGCTCCTCGATGCGGTGACCGATCGCGAGCTGCGCCCGCTCGCCCGCCTCGCCCGCTCCGGCGAGCTGCTCTCAAATTTGAAGGTGACGCCCATCCGCCCGTAGACCTGCGGATCTGGGTCGAGCAGGCCCGGCGAGAGAGGCTTCGAGTAGGAAGCGCGCGGCCCGAGCGGCGCCGCCTCGAAGATGAAGAAGATGTTCGCCACCGGCGCGACCACGATCTCGAGCGCCGCTTGCAGCATGAGCCGCGCGTTGCCGTAGCGGTCGCGTGGATTTTGCCCGAGCACCTTCGGGTCGCTGCAGCCGGCGGGCTCATCCATCGTCGCCTTCTCCGGACAGTTGCGATCGGTGTAGGCCTGAAGATAGGGATGCGCGGTGAAGCGCACCACGTGGCCGAACAGGAGCGTGATCGGCAAACCGGCCTCAAAGGTGAAGTCGTTGCGCGAGCCCGGCCCGCCGCCGCCTCCGACGAACACGTCGGCGCCCATCGCCACCGGGCCCGCTTTGAGAAATTGAAACTTGGCGTGCGCGCCGCCCTCGGTGAGATAGCCAATCGTGCGCACCTCGACGCCCGCGTCGAGGCCGAGCGCCCCGCGCCTGAGCGCGCCCACCGTCAGGCGCACCCCGCCGAACGGATAAAAGCCGCCGTAGAGATCGGCGGTAAACCGGCTCGGCTCGATGGTGACCGCCGAGAACGACGACATCGATCGATAGTCCGACTGCGTCGGTCCGGTGCGCACCTGCGCGAGATCGGCCGAGAGGATCTTCTGCTCGCCGCCCTCGATGTGAAACGGCTGCTTGGCCTGCACGTAGCCCGCCTTCTTCACCTCGATGACGTGCTCGCCCGAGGCCAGCTTGTCGAGCGTGAGCGGCGTCTTTCCGACCGGCGCGCCGTCGATGTAGACGTCCGCGCCGGCGACATTGGACAAAACCTTCAGCGTGCCCGACGCCGACATCTCGATGGTGAGCTGGGTCTCGTGCAGAGGATCGAGGTTGACCTCGCGCTGCCACTCGGCGAAGCCCGGCTTGCGGGCGACGATGTAGTGCTTGCCGGGCGACAGATCGTTGCGATCGATCGGCGCCTTTCCGACCGACGCCCCGTCGATGAACACCTCGACGTCCGGCTCGGGCGTGACCACCCTCAGATGCGCGGTGAGCGCCGGCCCGCCCTGCTGCAGATCGATCTTGGCGATGGTCTGCTGGCCCGCGACCACGTTGACCAGGCTCTGCTGCGGCGTATAGCCGGGCGCGCGCACCTCGATCGCATGCTGCCCCGGCTGAAGCCCGTTGATCTCGCCGCCCGCCGGCCCCTTTTCCTGCCCGTCGACGAGCACGGTCGCGCCCGGCGTGGTCGACAGCACCCGAAGCGCGCCGCCCGAGGCGCTCTGGTCATTGAGCCGCGCCTCGACCTTGACCTGCTGCCCGCCCACCACGTTCACCACCTGACGGAACGGCGGCAGCGGATCCTTGCGCACCTCGACGGTGTGCGGCCCCTCGACCAGGTCGCCGATCAAGGCCGGCGCCGCGTCGCGCCTCTGCCCGTCGACGTACACATCGGCGCCCGCCACGTCGGCGACCACCAGGATCGCGCCCTTCTTCGCCTCGGGCACGAGGTCGACCACCAGGGTGCGGGTGTCGCCCTCCTGCACGTCGGCGGTGTCGCGGAAGTCGCGGAAGCCCGGCTTCTTCACCTCGATCAAGTGGTGGCCCTTGGCCACCTCGACCTTGGCCGGCACCGTCCCGAGCGCCGCCCCGTCGACGTAGAGCTGGCCGCCGGTCGCCGATTCATTGGCGACCGAGCGCACGTCGAGCACCGCCGGCCGCGCCTGCCGCTCGAGAGTGAAGACGAACGCCTCGGAGCGGGTGACCGTGAGCGGCCGCTGCACCGGCTGAAAGCCGGGCAGCTCGAGGATGATCGTATAGGTCCCCTTCGGCAGCCGCAGGGTCGCCGGCGTGTAGCCCTCGATCCCGTAGTCCTTGGAGTCGACGTAGATCGCCGCCTGCTGCGGCTGCGAATCGATCTTGATCCGCATCTTGTGGCCACGGAGCCGGGGGCGCGGCTTGAGCTGGGCCGAGGCCGAGCCGCCGAGGGCGAGCACGAGCAGGAGCCCGAGCACGAAGGAGAAGATCCGCGTAGGGAGACGCATGGTCTTCGAGCGTACCCCACGCTTTCCGCCGAGATCAATCGCCGCGCTCGTCTTACATCGTCTTCGTTCGTCTTTTTTTGTAATACTCGCTCGTCTTACATCGTCTTTTTTCGTATTTTATTGTCATACGTCAAATCACCCGCCGGGGATCGCCAGCCCGCGCGGCTCATGATAGAAATCGGCCGTGCACGCCCTTCCGCTGATGCTGGGTGCGCTGTGCGCGGTCGCGATCGGGTACCGCTACTACTCGGCCTTCCTCGCCGCCAAGGTGCTGGTCCTCGACGACGCGCGGGTGACCCCGGCGCACCGCCTCACCGACGGCCACAACTACGTCCCGACCAACAAGTGGGTGCTGTTCGGACATCACTTCGCCGCGATCACCGGCGCCGGCCCGCTGGTCGGCCCGGTCCTGGCCGCGCAGTTCGGCTTTCTGCCCGGCTACCTGTGGATCCTCGTCGGGGTGGTGATGGGCGGCGCGGTCCACGACTTCGTGGTGCTCACCGCCTCCATCCGCTACGACGGCAAATCGCTCGCCGAGATCGCCCGCGGCGAGATCGGTCCGCGCGCCGGCTACATCACCGGCGCCGCGATCCTGTTCATCGTCATCATCGCGATCGCGGCGATGGGCAAGGTGGTGGTGAACGCTCTTTCCGACAGCGCCTGGGGCACCTTCACCATCGGCGTCAC
>JANWLJ010000236.1 GCA_025450955.1 Polyangium sp. (in: bacteria)
CAGGAGCTGCGCTCGATCGTCTCGGCGCTGCAGAAGCTCGCGCCGCGCACCGAGGTCGACTCCGCCAAGGTGGCCGAGCGCGCGCGGGAAAAAGAGGTGGCCAAGCGGCGGCTCGGCGCGCTCTTCGAAGCCAGCCCGGAGATTCGCGCGCACATCGACGAGAACGTGCGCATCTACAACGGCGCGCCCGGCGATCCGCGCAGCTTCGACCTGCTCGCCGAGCTGCTCGATCAACAGGCCTATCGGCTCGCCCACTGGCGGGTGGCGGGCGAGGAGATCAACTACCGCCGCTTCTTCGACATCAACTCGCTGGCGGCGATCCGCGTCGAGGACGAGCGGGTCTTCGAAGAGGTGCACCGGCTCATCTTTCGCTTGATCGCCGAGGGCAAGGTGACCGGCCTCAGGATCGATCACCCGGACGGGCTGTACACGCCCTCGGCCTATTTCCGGCGGCTGCACAGCCACGTCGACGGGCTGTACCTCGTGGTCGAGAAGATCCTCGAGGCGCACGAGCGGATGCCGGAGTCGTGGCGCGTCGACGGCACCACCGGCTACGAGCTGCTCAATGGTTTGAACGGCCTCTATGTCGCGGCCGAGAACGCGCGCGCCTTCGACGATCTCTACACCCGCTTCGTCGGCGCGGCGCCGCGCTGGCAGGCGCTGGTCGAGGACAAGAAGCGCGCGCTCATGAGCTCGTCGATGGCGAGCGAGCTGCACGTGCTCGGCCACCGGCTGAACCGCATCAGCGAGCGCGATCGCCGCACCCGCGACTTCACGCTCTCGGCGCTGTCGCACGCGCTCATCGAGTACGTGGCGCGGCTGCCGGTCTATCGCACCTACGTCGAGGGCACCTCGCCGGGCGAGGTCGAGGAGCGCGACCGCCGCTACATCGAGTCGACGATCGCGCGGGCGCGGCGCTCCTCGCGCCATCTCGACAAGACCATCTACGATTTTTTGCGCGACCTGCTTCTCCTCGAGCGGCCCGACGCGGTCGAGCTGGTGCGCAAGCTCCAGCAGGTGACCGGGCCGGTGGCGGCCAAGGCTATCGAGGACAGCGCCTGCTACGTCTATCAGCGCCTGGTCTCGCTCAACGAGGTGGGCGGCGATCCGGTCGAGTTCGGCCGCGCGCCCGAGTCGTTTCACGCGCTCTGTCAGGAGCGGCTGCGCCGCTGGCCCGGCTCGCTCAACGCCACTTCGACCCACGACACCAAGCGCTCCGAAGACGTGCGGCTGCGCATCTCGGCCTTGAGCGAAATTCCCGTCGAGTGGGAGGCGCGCCTGTTCCGCTGGGCGCAGCTCAACCTCGAGCACAAGCGGATGACCGACGGCGTGCTCGCGCCCGATCCCAACGACGAGCTGCTCCTCTACCAGACCTTGATCGGGGTCTTTCCCGACGACGGCGAGGTGACGCCCGAGCTCACCCTGCGGGTGGTGGCCTATCTGGAAAAGGCGCTGCGCGAGGCCAAGGTTCACTCGAGCTGGACCAACCCCGACGAGCCGTACGAGCACGCCACCGCCGATTTTGCCCGCGCGCTCCTCGGCTCGCGGCCGTTTCTCGACGACTTCGTGCCGTTTCAGCGGCGGCTCGCCGAGGCCGCGCGGCGCTCGTCGCGCGGGCAGGTGGCGCTCAAGCTGGCCGCGCCGGGCGTCGCCGACATTTATCAAGGCTGCGAGCTGTGGGATCTGTCGCTGGTCGATCCCGACAACCGCCGCCCGGTCGACTTCATCCACCGCGCCCGCCTGCTCCACGGGCTCGACGAGCGGCGCAGCCACGGCAATGAGGCCGCGCTCGCGCGCGAAGTCTCCGCGCCCGACGCGCTCGTCGACGGCCGGGCCAAGCTGCTCCTGACCGCGTGCGGGCTACGGCTGCGCCGCGCCGAGCCGGCGCTGTTTCTCCGCGGCGAATATCTGCCGCTCGTCGCCGAAGGAGCGCTCGCCCGCAACGTGGTCGCCTTCGGCCGCCGCCTCGTCGACGGCGGCCGCGAGCGCCGGCTGGTGTGCGTCGCGCCGCGGCTGCTCTTCGGCCTGCTCGAAGCGGGAGCGGACCTTGGCCAAACCCAGAAGCTGATCCGCTGGGAAGGGCGCCTGCCGCTTCCGCCCGAGCTCGCTTCGGCCCCGCTCGTCGACGTGGTGACCGGCCGATCGGCCGAGGTGCGCGAAGGCGCGCTGGCGCTCGACGAGCTGTTTTCCGACTTCCCGGTCGCGCTGCTGTTCGGGTAGCCGGCCGGCCCGCTTCGCGCTCAGCCGACCTTGCGCCAGCCGCTTCCGTCCCACTCCCAGGTGCTCTCGGTCCCGTCGTCCTCGACGTCTTCGTCTTCGTCCTGCGACGCCGGATCGAGCTCGAGCGTGTCCTCGTCCTCGAAGTCGCGCCTCTCCGTACCGACGACATCCTCAGGATCCATGTGTCACCTCACCGGCTCTTGCCTCATGCGATTTAGCAGCCCGCGTGCCAGCGAGCGGTCGCCGCCCTCGCGCGGCGGAGGGGAAATCCGTCGCCGCCCCGACGGTGCGAAGGGAAAAGATCTGCCCTGCTGTGGTACGATGGCGGTGATGCTCCGTCAGGCTCTCTTCACCCTCGTGGCCGCCTTGGCGCTCGCGGGCTGCTCCGACGATCCACCTTCGATTCGGATGCTCGTTTACAGCCCGAACGCGGCGAGCCAGGGCGTGATGGCGAGCATCAGCGGCACGGTCAACTACAGCGACCCCGACGGCGACATCAGCCAGAGCCAATTCGACCTGGTCGCGCCGAGCGGGATGGCGCAGACTTCCTCGCTCGTCCCGATCTCCGACGTGACCCAGGGCCCGCTCGGGATGGTCGACTTCACCATCAACTTCACTCCGATGGAGGTCGGCCTCTACCACTTCGACGTCTGGATCGTCGACCTCCAGGGCCGAGAGTCCAACCGACTGCAGGGCCCGATCCGCGTCAGCCCGCCCTAGTGCTTCGCACCCACCCCTCAGGAGAAGAATGCGTTTTGAAGATTTGCGCTTGATCGATCCGCTCGTGCGCGCCGTGCACGCCGAAGGATACGAACGCCCGACGCCGATTCAGGCGCAGGCGATCCCGCACGTGCTCGCCGGCCGCGATCTGTGCGGCGTGGCCCAGACCGGCACCGGCAAAACCGCCGCGTTCGCGCTGCCGATCTTGCAGCGGCTGATGGGCGAGGCCGCGCCGAGAGCGGGCGCCCACCCGATTCGCGTGCTGGTGCTCTCGCCGACGCGCGAGCTGGCCGCTCAGATCGGCGAGAGCTTCGCCGCCTACGGACGGCACACCCACCTGCGCCACACAGTGGTGTTCGGCGGGGTCGGGCAGGAGGCGCAGACCCAGGCGCTGCGTCGCGGGGTCGACATCCTGGTGGCGACGCCGGGGCGCCTGCTCGATCTCATGGGCCAGGGCTTCGTGAAGTTTCACGCGCTCGAGGTGTTCGTCCTCGACGAGGCCGATCGCATGCTCGACATGGGTTTCATCCACGACGTGCGCAAGGTGATCGCGGTCCTGCCGCAGAAGCGGCAGACCCTGCTCTTCTCGGCGACCATGCCGCGGGACATCCAGGAGCTGGCCGGCCGCATCCTCATCGATCCGGTGCGGGTCGAGGTGACGCCGGTGGCGACCACCGCCGAGAAGATCGCCCAGTCGGTCTACTTCGTCGATCAGGCCAACAAGCGGCGGCTCTTGGTCGACCTGTTGCGCGATCCGGCGATCACCCGCGCGCTGGTCTTCTCGCGCACCAAGCACGGCGCCAACCGGGTGGTCGAGCAGCTCGAGCGCGCGCAGATTCCGTCGGTGGCGATCCACGGCAACAAGTCGCAGAACGCGCGCGAGCGGGCGCTCACCGGGTTCAAGCGCGGGGCGATTCGGGTGCTGGTGGCGACCGACATCGCCGCCCGCGGCATCGACGTCGAGGACATCTCCCACGTGATCAACTTCGACATCCCCGAGGTGCCGGAGACCTACGTGCATCGCATCGGCCGCACCGCGCGCGCCGGCGCCGAGGGCATCGCGGTCTCGTTCTGCGACGCCGAGGAGCGCGCCTCCTTGCGCGACATCGAGCGGCTCATCCGCATGCCGGTGCCGGTGGTGAGCGATCATCCCTACCCGATGACCGCCAGCGCCGTGAGCGTCGCCGCGTCGAGCTCCGGCGGGCCCGGCCGCGGAAACGGCGCAGGCGGCTCCTCACACCGCTCAGGTAGCGGCGCGCCGCATCGCTCAGGCGGCGGCTCCGCGCGCCCGGGCCCAGGCGGCCGGCGCAGCTTTCGCGGCCCGCGCCGTTAGCCGGAGCGACTTCTCCGACGGGAATCGAACCAGAATTGACACTGGTGTCGATTTTGCGTTATGAGAACTGACATGTCAGTTCCGACGCGATCTCGAACCCGGCCGGCGCCCGCGGCGCGGGGAGCCCGCCGCCGCACCTATCTCAAGGCGGACGCGCGGCGCGCCCAGATCCTCGACGTCGCCAAGGACGTGTTCGTCAAGCGCGGCTACCGGGTGGCCAACGTCGCCGACCTCTGCCGGGCGGCGCGCATCGGTCGCGGCACGCTCTATCAATACTTCGACAGCAAGCAGGCGGTGCTGCTCGCGGTGATGGAGGAGGTGTGCGGCCGGGTCGAGCAGGTGCTCGCCGCCCGCCCGCGCATCGAGGCGATGGGCTCGCCCGCGCGCGTCTCGACCGAGGAGATCGTCCGCTTCTGCGAAGGTCGGCTGCGGCAGCTCTTGCAAGCGGTGTTCGTCGACGAGGCGACCCTGCGGCTCATCCTGCGCGACGCCCGCGGCCTCGACGGCTCGGTCGACCGGGTGATCGCGCGCATCGACGCCCACGCGCTCGCCGCGCTCGAGCACGATCTCGCCGCGGCGCAGCGCCTTGGATTTTTGCGCAAGGGCGACGTCCGCTTGATCGCGCGGTTCATCTTGGGCGGCGTGGAGAAGATGGTGCTGTCGGCGCTGCAAGAGGACGCGCCGGTCGATCTCGATTTGATCGTCAAGACCGCGGTGCAGCTCGAGCTCTATGGGCTTTCCCGCAAGGAGGCGCGCAGATGAAATATCCGAGCTGGCCACCGTACCGTCTCGTCGAAGAGAGCCTGGAGGCGACCGCCGAGCGCAAGCTTGCGCGCCTCGAGCGGCTCTATCACGTCGGGCAGGACCAGGTGTGGGACGGGCGCAAGGTGCTCGCCGACCTGATCGCCAAGCACGGCCCGCCGCGCCTCGATCCCGCGCGCAAAGAGCCGGCGCTCAAGCTGCTCTCGATCCTGCTCTGGGGCGAGCTGGCGGCGTGGGCGATCTCGGCCGATCTCGCCGAGCGGATCGAGGACGTCGAGGCCAAGCTGGCCGCGACCTCGCAAGCCCACGACGAGGCGCGCCACTTCTACGTGCTGCGCGACTACCTGCGCGCGCTCGGCGAGCCGGTGCCGCGGCTCGGGGGCCTGGCGCGGCGGCTGCTCGTGAGCATCCTCGAGACCGAGTCGCTGGTGCACAAGCTGGTCGGCATGCAGCTGCTCGTCGAGTCGAACGCGCTCGCGCTGTTTCGCGGCCTGGTCGAGGCCGAGCTCGAGCCGGTGCTCGGCGAGCTCTTGCCGTATTACGAAAAAGACGAGGCGCGCCACGTCGGGCTCGGCGTGCTCTACCTGCCGCGCCTGCTCGCCGATCTCTCTCCGTTCGGAGCGGCCAAGGTGGCGGCGTTTCAGCTCCGCTGCGTCGGGCTGCTCATGTCGGGAGGGATGACCATGCGCGAGGAGTTTCGCGCGCTCGGGATGGTGCAGCGCGAGCTGGCCGGCCGCACCATGCGGCTTCAGGACGAGATCGTGCGCGACATGCTGGCCGGCGGCCCAAACGAAAATCGGCGCGATGCGGTGCGCGGCCTCATCAACCCGGCCAAAGGGTTCGGGCCGAGGATCCTCGACTTCCTCCATCCGAAAGGCGGCGTCGAGAACGCGCCCGCCTGGCACCGCGCCATCCTCGGCGCGTGGACCCGCTCCGCCCGCTTCGCCGACCGCGCGCTCGCCTGAGCCGCGCGAAACCGATCAGGGATTTTCGGATTCCTCGGGCTCAGGGAAGCTCTCGCCCCAAAGCAGCGAGAGATCGAGCTCGATCGCGTCGAACGGCTCGACGCGCACCCGGTCGCGATCGGCGTTGGGGCCGGTGAGCAGCCAGCCGGCCGGCTCGAGGCTGTAGACCTCGAGCGTGCGC
>JANWLJ010000237.1 GCA_025450955.1 Polyangium sp. (in: bacteria)
CAGATCGCCGACCCGCACCGGGATGTCGCCGACCACACCGGCCTCGGGCGCGTTGACCAGAAAGTAGCCGAGCGCGACCTGCTGCTGGCGCACCTGCTGGCCCTGCGCGTTCCAGTCGGCGCGCGCGGAGTCGAGCGCGGCCCGCGCGTGATCGAGATCGTCGTGACTGACGAACCCTTTTTGAAACAGCGCCTGGGTGCGCTCGTAGCTGCGCACGGCGTAGGTGAGCGAAGCCTGGAGCGCGTGGCGGGTCGCCTGCGCGCTCTCCACCGACGCGCGCTGCTGGCGCGGATCGATCTGGAACAGCCGCGCGCCGGCCTTGGCCCGGTCGCCGGAGCGCACGTAGATTTGGGTGATCCAGCCGGCGACCTGCGGGCGGAGCTCGACCGCGCGGCGCGACTTCAAGGTGGCGACGTACTCGCTCGTGTCCTCGACCTGATGATTGGTGACGGTGGCGAGCTCGACCGGCATCGGCGGCGGCGGCCCGGCCGGCTTCTTCGAATGGCAGCCGCCGAAGACGCCGAGCGTGAGCCCAAGCCCAAGCCTAAGGATGACGGCGAGGCGAAAATGAGTCGAGCGGATGGCGAGAAGGCGACGCGACATCGAACGATCTCCTTACCCCTTCTGAGATGCTCGGTGTGGTAAAAAGTGGAGTGCTCGGGGCGCTGCGACGAGCGGTGATGCTCGCGTGCGTCGCACTGGCGACGGCGAACGGCGCGGCGCGCGCCTCGGAGCCGGAGATCGCCGGAATGGGCGCCCGCTCGTCGGCGATGGCCGGCACCGGCGCCGCCGACGTCGACGGCTACGACGCCACCTATACCAACCCCGCCGGCTTGATCAATTCGACCCGGCGCCGGCTCACCCTCGGCTACGTCTACGGCCACTATCACTTGCGGATGGACGGCGCGGCCCGTCCGGTCGACGACACCAACGGGGTGGTGCTCGGCGCGGCGGTGCCGCTCGGCTTCACCGGCGTGATGCGCGATCGATTGGCGATCGGGCTCGGCTTCTACTTTCCGACCGGCGTGCTCAACCGCGCGCGCACCCCGTTTCCCGACGAGGCGCGGCTGGCGCTGCTCGACACCCGCACCCAGGTGGTCTCGGCGCTGGTCGGGATCGCGGCGCGCGTCCATCCACGGCTCAGCATCGGCGTCGGGGTGCTGGTGCTGGCGACCATGACCGGAAATGTGGTCATCACTCCCGACGCGGGCGGGCGGCTGCAGACGCAAGTCGAGGAGCAGATCGTCGTCAACTACACGCCGATCGTCGGGCTCCAGGCGCACGTGGCGCGCGGGCTCAAGCTCGGCCTGGTCTATCGCGGCGAGTCGCGCGCCGGCTACGACGTGCAGATCCACGCCAACCTCGGCGACCGCTTGCCGATCGAGATTCCGCTTCTGCGCGTCGCCGGAGTGGCGCAGTACGATCCGACCCAGATCGCGCTCGAGGCGGCGTGGCAGGCGCGGCCGTGGCTGCTGGTCGCCGGCGGCGTCACCTGGAAACATTGGTCGGCGTTTCCGCTGCCGTCGGAGAACGCGACCGCGGCGGCGCCGATGCAGCCCGCGACCGGATTTCACGACACCGCGGTGCCGCGGATCGCGCTCGAAGCGGGCGGGCGGCTCGGGCGGGTGCGGCTCTACGGGCGCGCCGGCTACGCCTTCGAGTGGAGCCCGGCGGGCGTGAGCACGGTGCTCATCGACGCCGATCGCCATCTCATCTCGGGCGGGCTCGGGCTCGCCTGGCAGCACCGCTACGGCACCTTGCAGCTCGACGGGTTCGCCCAGTGGCACCAGCTCGCCGACTCGTCGCGCGCGTCGGGCGGCTTCGTCCTGTGCGGCCTCACGCTCGGAGAAGATCTGTGAGGCGCCAGGTCGCGCTCGGGATTGCGATCGCGTTCGTCCTCGCGGCCGGAAGCGCGCGGGCCAATCCGGTCGACGCGTTCGGCTTCGGGTCGCGCGCGGCGGCGATGGGCGGGGCGGCCACCGCGCTCGCCGACGACGGCTCGGCCGGCTACTACAACCCGGCCGGGCTGGTGCGCGGCCACGACCTGCGGGTCGAGCTCGGCTACCGGTTCGCCCAGCCGATCTTGCGGCTCAACGGCCACGACGTCGGCGTCGACGCCTCGCGCGGCGTCGAGGCGGCGCTGGTGGCGCCGGGCGCGCTCGGAAAGTTCCGCTACTCGTTCGGCGTGCTGCTGTTTCTCCCCGACCAGCGGCTGTTCCGCATCCGCTCGCTCACCTTTCAGCAGCCGCGCTTCGTCTACTACGACAATCGAATGCAGCGCGCGGTCCTGAGCGCCAACGTGGCGATTCAGATCATCCCCGGCCTCTACATCGGCGGCGGGCTCACCTTCATGTCGCGCAACACCGGCAACATCGACTTGAAGGGCCAGGTGGCGGTGCCCAATCCCGACGACTCGCAGCTCACCTCGAGCGTCAACGTCGACTTGCTCGCGGTGCGTTATCCGCAGGTCGGGATCATGTGGGAAGCGTCGCCCAATCTTTCGTTCGGCATTTCGTATCGCCATTCGTTCACGCTCGATCTCGATCAGACCTTCCGCATCGACGGCGACGTCGGGACGCCGGGTGAAAAGCCGCTGGTGACCGCCGGCTATTTTCAGACCCACGCGGTGGTGACCGATCTGTTTCAGCCGTGGGAGCTGACCGGCGGCGTCGCGGTCCGGCTGCGCTCGAACGTGCTGGTCGCCTTCGACGGCACCTACGCGCGCTGGAGCGAATTTTCCGATCCCGCGCACAACGCCGAGATCAAATACGACATCGGGATGTTCAACAAAGCGGTCAAGCTGTCGCCGCCGCAGGTCTTCCCCGACGCGCTCTTTCACGACATCTTCATTCCGCACATCGGGGTGGAGTGGCGCGCGATCGCCCGGCCGCGCTACGCGATCGACGTGCGCGGCGGCTACGTCTACGAGGCGTCGCCCGCGCCCGAGCAGATCGGCAGCGGCAACCTGGTCGACAACGACAAGCACACCTTCTCGGCCGGCCTCGGCCTCGAGCTCGAGCACCTCTCGGTCCTGCCGCGGCCGCTCGCGATCGACTTTCACGTCGCGCTCACCTATCTGCCGTCGCGCGCCAACCACAAGATCGATTCGCTCGACCCGGTGGGCGACTACGTCTCCGATGGTTTCGTGCCTCAGGTCGGCATCGAGTTGAAGACGCGCTTCCGATGACGCAATATCGAATGATGGCGATTCTTCGTCTGCTCGCGGCGGTGATGATCTGTCAGGCCGCGGTGGCGCGGGCCGAGCCGGTGCAGCTTCGGATGGCGACCATCGCGCCCGACGGCACCAAGTGGATTCGCGAGCTCAAGGCGTTCGGCCGCGACATCGAGACCAAGACCCAGGGCCGGGTCACCATGAAGTGGTACTTCGGCGCGATCGCCGGCGACGAGCTGCAGGTGGTCGATCGCATCAAGCGCGGCCAGCTCGACGGCGAGGCGGGCGCGCAGGTCTGCGATCGCCTGGCGCCGTCGCTCCGGATCATGCGCGTGCTCGGGCTGTTTCAGACCTACGACGAGGCGAGCTACGTGATCGGCCGGCTGCGGGTGGCGGTCGACGCGCAGTTTCGCCAGAGCGGCTTTTTCGGCGCGGCGACCGAGATGGGCAACGACATTTTATTTTCGCGCACGCCGATCGGAACGCTGAGCGCGCTGCGCGCGAGCCATTTATGGATGTGGAACCTCGACGACGTGCTCGGCGCCCAGCTCGAGACCATGGGCATCCACCCGGTGCGGCTGCCGGTCGATCAGGCGGGCGCGGCCTACGACGACGGCCGCATCTCCGGCTTCGTCGCCATCCCGACCGCCGCGCTCGCCTATCAGTGGTCGTCGCGCTCGCGCTACTTCACCAACCTGCGGCTCGCGTTTCTGCCCGCGTGCATGATCATCTCCAACCAGACCTTCGACGCGCTCTCGCTCGTCGACCAGCAGGCGGTCCGCGAGGCGACCGCCAAGCTCGAGAGCCGGTTCGCCGATCTCGGCCGCACCCAGGACGCGCAGCTCATCGACGGGCTGTTCGCCAAGCAGGGCGTGAAGCCGGTGGCGGTGAGCGACACCTTCCGCGCCGAATTCTTCGAGTCGGCCGCCGCCGCGCGGGAGAAGATCCCCGAGAAGCTGGTGCCGCGCGGGCTGCTGCTGCAAGTCGAAGGCTGGCTCGCCGACTATCGCGTCGAGCATCGGCGGTAATTCGAGTTGGAGTAAGGTGGCGTGATGAGACGCGCGTCGCGTGCTGTCACCCTATCGCTGGCTGGCTCGCTTTCGCTTTCGATCGCATGTTCGCTCGGCGGCTGCGATCACGGCGAGAGCTTCACCGCCAACTGCACGGTGCAGGCGCCCGCCGCCGAAGCGCTGCTCGCGCCGGGCAGGCAGCCCGACGGCTCGACGATCTTGCCGGGCGGACGCAGGCTCACTCCCGCCGGCAAGCTCCTCGATCTCGGCGGCTATCCGATCGCGCTCAGGGTGCTGCCCGGCGATCGCTACGCGGTCGTCACCGACGACGCCGAGGCCGATCAGGCGCTCCGGATCGTCGATCTGCAGGCCGCCGATCCGCTCCACCCGGTGGTCTCCGAAGCCGACTATCCGCTCACCGACAACTCCAAGCACACGCCCGGGCTGTTCTACGGGCTGGCGGTGTCGAGCGACGGCAAACGGCTCTACGTCTCGAACGGCGGCTACGATCCGGTCGCCGATTCCGAGCCGCCCGCGATGCACTACAACACCGTCCAGGTGTTCGATCTCGTCGGCACGCCGCCGGTGCTCACCGCCAATGACGCGCTCACCTTGAAGCTGATGTTCACCGCGAGCGGCCAGCGAATCCCGACCGGGATCGCGCTCTCCGCCGACGAGAGCAAGCTCTACGTCGCCAACCAAAACGACAACACGCTCGCCATCCTCGATCTCACCGCCGGCGCGGGCTACGGGGCCGAGCTCGGCCGCGCCAGCTTGCCCGGGATCGGCGCCTACGACGTCGCCGTCGACGAGCCGTCGCACACCGCGTTCGTCTCGCTGTGGGGCGGCGACAAGGTCTACGGGGTGGTGCCGGTCGATGTGAGCGATCCGACGCTGCCGCTCGCGGCGGCGAGCCCGATCCCGACCGGCAAGGCGGCCGAGGCCGAGCTGCTCGTCTCCGGCAAGCTCTACGTCACCAACACCGACGCCGACACGCTCTCGATCGTCGACGCCGCCTCGCGCGCGGTGCACAGCCTGCCGGTCACCTCGGGGATGATCCTCGGCGCCTCGCCCGAGAGCATCGGCATCGAGCCCGCCGGCCCGCTCGGCGCAGGGCGCATCTACGTCGCCAACGCCGGCGACAACTCGGTGGTGGCGCTCGATCTGTCGACGATGACGATTCTCGGGCGGGTGCCGACCGCCTGGTATCCGACCGCGGTGGCGGTGCTCGCCGACGGCTCGCTGGTGATCGCCTCGGCGCGCGGGCTCGGCGCCGGCCCGAACGACGTGGCCACCTTGCCGCCGTTCGCTCACGGCACGGTGCAGGTGGTGCCGCGCCCGACGGACGATCAATTGAAGCAGGGCGATGAGGTCGTGGCGCAGAACCTCGATCGCCCGCACGCGCTCGAGCCGCAGCTCACCTGCCCGCCGGGGGCGACCCCGCGCTTTCCGCTGCCGCCCTCGGCCGGCGCGCCGTCGCCGATCAAGCACGTGTTCTTCATCGTGCGCGAGAACAAGACCTACGACGGGCTGCTCGGCGATCTGCCCGGCGGAAACGGCAAGCCGTCGCTGGCGATGTTCGGCGAGGACAACACCCCGAACACCCACGCGCTCGCGAGCCAGTTCGTGCTGCTCGACAACTTCTACTCGCACGCCGAGCTGTCGGTGCAGGGCCACGAGTGGACCACCGCCTGCATCGCCAACGACTACACCGAGAAGTCGTGGTCGCACTCGGACACGTACGGGCGCGCCTATCTGCCGGCCTTGCCCTGGGGGCCGAAGAGCGCGCTGTCGTCGCTCGCGACGCCGGGCTCGGGCTCGATCTGGCACCACCTCGACGTGGCCGGCGTGCGCTATCACAACTACGGCGAGATCACCAACACCGGCGACGCGCAGACGCTCGCCGATCCCGACTACCCCGGGCTCTACTTCGACACCACCATCGACGACGTCGATCGCGCCGCCTTCCTCATCCGCAACTTGAACGATCGCACCTTCGACCTCGAGCCGTTCTCCTACATCCTTCTGCCCGACGATCACACCCGCGGCACCACCCCGGGCGCGCCGACGCCGCAGTCGATGGTCGCCGACAACGACGAGGCGACCGGCCGCTTCGTCGACGGGCTGTCGCGCTCGCCGTGGTGGAAGTCGTCGATCGTGTTCGTGGTCGAGGACGATCCGGCCGGCCCGCTCGATCACGTCGAGGAGCACCGCTCGATTTGCCTGGTCGCCTCGCCGTGGGTGAGGCGCGGTTATCATTCGAGCGTCAACTACGATCTCGGCTCGGTCTATCACTCGATGGAAATGCTCATCGGCGTCGGCCCGATGAACTTGAACGACGCGCACGCCGCCGGGCTCTACGAGCTGTTCTCGGACAAGCCCGATTTTTCTCCCTACACCTTCATCCCGCGCCGCATCCCGCCGACGCTCAACGCCTCCGACGCGCCGCTCGCGAGCGAGTCGGCGAAGATCGATTTCAGCAAACCCGATCAGGCCGATCTCACCCGCATCCTGTGGAAAGCGACCCACGGCAAGGACGCCGAGCCGCCCGGCGGCAACCGCCCGCGCCTGTTTTCGCACGACAGCGACGACGAATGAATCGCTGACCGCGGGTCAGTTGCAGGTGCGGGTCGACTTGCCGCAGGTGAGGCCGGCGCTACAGCCGTTGCCGAAGCAGCAGCTCTGGCCGGCGGCGCCGCAGGTGCCGCACATATTCATCCGGTCGCACATGAGCGGCGCGACGCAGGTGTTGCCGCTCGGGCAGCAGGCCTCGCCGGCGTGACCGCAGGTCATCGGACAGACCCCGCCGACCAGCGCGACGCAGGTGCCCGAGCCCTGATCGCAGCAGCTCCCCGACGCCGCGCAGACGTCGCCCGCGCAGCAGGCCTGGCCGGCGCCGCCGCACGCCTTGCACACGTCGCCGGCGCAGCCGAGCCCGCCGCCGCACGCGTGCCCGGCGCAGCAGATCTGCCCGGCGCCGCCGCACGGTTGACAGGTGCCGTCGCCGCAGGCGAGATCGCCCGAGCCGCAGCTGTCATTCGCGCAGCAGGGCTGGCCCGCGCCGCCGCAGGCCACACACTGACCGCCGGCGCAATTCACCGATGGCGCGGTGCATAGATCTCCGGCGCAGCACGCCTGCCCGCGAGCGCCGCAGCCGCCGCAGCTCCCCGCGCCGCAGGTGGCGCCGATCCCCGGGCAGGCCGAGCCGGCGCCGGTGCAGAGATCGTTTACGCAGCAGCCGCCCGCGCCGCAGGTGTTGGCGTCGCAGCAGGGCTCGCCGGGGTTGCCGCAGTGGGTGCAGACGTCGGAGCCGCTGCACGCCTGGTCTGCTTCGCAGGCGCGCCCCGGACAGCAGGCCTGCCCGGGCGCGCCGCACGACTGGCACACCCCGCCGACGCAGGCGCCGCCGGCGGCGCAGCTCTTTCCACCGCAGCAGGCGGTGCCGAGGACGCCGCAGCTCGCCGCGCTGCCGCAGCCCGAGGCGGCCAGCGCGAGGACGATCGCGAAACGAATCAGAGCGCGCATTCGAGACCTCCCAGCTCTTTCGAGCTCGCGGCAACGTCGAGAAACGAAGCGATCGATGAACCGCTTCGCCTCCCGTCAGAGAATCGTGTTGGTGCAGGTGCAGCCCGCCTGGCCGGCCGCGCAGGTCATGCCGGTGCCGCCGGGCGCGAGGCAGGTGAGCCCGGTGCAGCAGTCGCTCTGTCCCTTGCACTGCTGGCCCGAGGTGGCGCACTTGGTGCCGCCGTCGGTGCC
>JANWLJ010000238.1 GCA_025450955.1 Polyangium sp. (in: bacteria)
CGAGGGATTGAAAAAGGGAAAGCTCCTGTTCGAGCTGCGCGGCTTCAAGCTGCGCGGTGAATGGACCCTGGTGCGCACCAAGACCAAGGGCGAGGCGACCTCCAAAGATTGGCTGCTCATCAAACATCGCGACGGCTTCGCCTCGGCGACCACCATTTTTCCCGACGCGTCGATCTTGTCCGGGCTCACCGTCGAGGAGCTGGGCGCGGGCGGCGCGCACGCGGGCGAGCTGCGCGAAGCAGTGGCGCACTCGGGAGCGCCCGAGCGCAAGGTCACCATCGATCGGGTCGAGCCGATGCTGGCGGAGGTCGGCGACGCGCCGTTTTCGCGGACGGGCTGGCTGTTCGAGCTCAAGTACGACGGCTTTCGCCTGCTCGCCGCGCGCGAGGGCGAGGGTCGCCGGCAGGCGCGCCTGGTCTATCGGCGCGGGCTCGACGCGACCCAGCTCTATCCCGACGTGGCGCAGGCGGTGGCGGCGCTGCCGTGCGACAGCGCGATCCTCGACGGGGAAGTGACGGTGCTCGACGACGAGGGGCGGCCGTCATTTCAAAAATTGCAGAAGCGATCGCAGCTCGAGCGCCCAAGCGACATCCAGCGGGCGGCGATCGAGCTGCCGGGGGTGCTGTTCGTCTTCGATCTGCTCGCGCTCGACGGCTACGATCTGCGCGGGCTGCCGCTCCTCGAGCGCAAGGCGCTGCTCGAAAAATTGGTGCCGCGGGTCGGGCCGGTGCGCTACGCCGATCACATCCTCGAGCGCGGCGAAGAGATGTACCAGGCGGCGGTGGCGCTCGGGCTCGAAGGGGTGATGGCCAAGCGCGCCGACTCGACCTATCGCGCCGGACGATCGCGCGACTGGATCAAGCTGCGCCACGAGCGCACCGGCGACTTCGTGATCGTCGGCTGCACCGAGCCCAAGCGCGGGCGGGTCGGCCTCGGCGCGCTGCACCTCGGTGCCTACGACGGCGAGACGCTCCGCTATGTCGGGCGGGTCGGCACCGGGCTCAATGACAAGCAGCTCGCCGCCACGCGCGCCGCGATCGAAGCCGATCGGCGCGCGACGCCGCCCTTCGACGGGCCGGTGCCGGGTGGCGGGCCGCATTTGTGGTGCGAGCCGCGGCAAGTGTGCGAGGTGCGTTTCAAGGAGTGGACCGAGGAGCACCTGTTGCGCCAGCCGGTGTTCTTGCGCTTTCGCGACGACAAGCGGCCCGAGGAGTGCGAGCTGCCGGCGCGCGCGAATGCGGAGCCGACGCCGCCGCCTGAGCCCAGGGCGGAGCCGCACACGGTTCCCTATTCGAACCTCGATAAAGTGTTCTGGCCCGACGAGGGCTACACCAAGGGAGATCTGATCGAGTTTTATCGCGCGGTCGCGCCGTGGCTGCTTCATTACCTGCGCGATCGGCCGGTGGTGATGACCCGTTATCCCGACGGGATCGGCGGCAAGTCGTTCTTTCAAAAAGATGCGCCCGCGTTCGCGCCGTCGTGGCTGCGCACCGAGCGGATGTGGAGCGAGCACGCCAGCCGCGAGATCGATTATTTCATCGTCGACGACGAGCCGTCGCTTCTCTACGTGGTCAATCTCGGGACCATTCCGCTGCACGTGTGGGCGAGCCGGGTGCAGACGCTCGAGCGTCCCGACTGGTGCATCCTCGATCTCGATCCCAAGGGCGCGCCGTTCTCCGACGTGATCGCGGTGGCCAAGGTGGTGCGCGAGCTGTGCGAGGAGATCGAGCTGCCGAGCTATCCGAAGACCTCGGGCTCGACCGGGCTGCACGTGCTCATTCCGCTCGGGCGGCTGTGCACGTTCGATCAGGCGCGCTCGGTCGGCGAGCTGCTCGCGCGGGCGGTGGTGACGCGGGTGCCGGAGATCGCGACCATCGAGCGGGTGGTGAGCGCGCGCGCCGGCAAGGTCTATGTCGACTATCTGCAAAATGGGCACGGCAAGTTGATCGCGGCGCCGCTGGCGGCGCGGCCGGTGCCGGGCGCGCTGGTGTCGACGCCGCTCGAGTGGCGCGAGGTCGGGCCCAGGCTCGATCCCAAGCGCTTCACCATCGAGACGGTGCCGGCGCGGTTGCGGCGTCGCAAACACGATCCGCTCGCGCCCGTCGTCGACGAGGTGCCCGATCTGCCGCGCGCGCTCGAGCGGCTGGCGAAAAAACTTTAGCGCCGGGTCTCAGCGCGCGAGCAATTCGGTGAGGCGGGCGGCGAGGCGCGGGCCCATGCCCGACTCCTCGTGCTTGAGATAGACGAAAGCGCGCTGCCACGGCTGCGCCGAGATGCGCTCCGACCAGCTCGCCAGATCGGCGTCGACATAGTCCTCGCGACGCAGGCGCAGATAACCCCAATCGGCGGTGGCGACCACCGGCGCGGCGAGCTTTTCCGACTCGGAGATCACCAGCGCGGCGTTGCGAGCCCGAAGCGCGGCGTAGGTCTCGTCGTCGAACCAGGTCGCATGGCGAAATTCGAACGCGGCCAGCACGCCCGCCGGCAAGAGCGCGAGAAAATCGGTGAGGCGCGAAAGATCTTTTTTCAAAAACGGCGGAAGCTGAAACAGAAACGGGCCGCGGCGCGCGCCGAGCACCTCGGTGACGCTGCACAGATGCCCGAGCGCGTCGCCGGCGTCGACGAGCCGGAGCTGATGGGTGATCCGCTGCGGCGCCTTGACCGCGAAGACGAACTCTTCGGGGACCTGCTTGGTCCAGCCGGCGAGCGCCTTCTCCGACGGCATCCGATAGAAGGTTCCATTGGCCTCCACCGTCGGAAAACGCTCGCCGTAATAGCGCAGCATCTTCGAAGCCGGCAGATCTTCGGGATAGAAGGTGCCCTTCCACTCCGCGTAGCTGTAGCCGCTGGTGCCGACGAGGACGCGCATGCGAGGCAAAGCTATCACGGAGCTCGGCGGCTGGAGTATCCTCTGACGGGGGTAGGAGGCGACGATGACTTCCATTCGTTATTTGGCAATCGCGCTGATGGCTTTGGCGGTGGCGGGCTGTCACTCTTCCCCGGCCAATTCGGGCGACAGCGGCGTCGATATGGCGGTGAGCGACGCGAGCGGCGGCAGCGACGGCGGCGCCGATCTGGCGCCCGGCTTCGGCCCCGAGTCGGTGCTGCAGCACCACAAGCATCCGAGCCGGGACGGGCTTTATATCGAGCCGGCGATCACCACCGCCGCGGCGGCGAAGATGCATATCGATTCAACGTTCAATGCGCCTTTGACCGGGCCGGTCTACGCGCAGCCGCTCTACGTCGACGGCGGGCCGAACGGACGCGATTTGGTGATCGTCGCCACCGAGGACAACGAGATCGACGCGTTCGACGCGGCGAGCGGACAGGTGGTGTGGCAAAAGACCAAAGCCGATTTGGGAACGCCGGCGCCGCTCAATACCTTCACGTGCGGCGACATCGATCCCTACGGCGTGACCGGCACGCCGGTGATCGATCCCGCCTCGCGCACCATCTTCTTCGACGCGACCACCCTCGACAGCGGCAAGCACAAGCACCTCGTCTATGGGCTCTCCGTCGACGACGGCTCGCTGCGCGCCGGTTGGCCGGTCGATCTCGCGCAGGTGGTGAGCGGCTTCAATCCCGACTATCAAGCCGAGCGCACCGCCGGAATCATCTTGGGCGGCACGCTCTACTTCGGCTACGGCGGCTATGCCGGCGACTGCGGCAACTATTACGGCTACGTGATCGGCTTTCCGCTCGCCTCGCCGCAAATGGTCACCGCGTGGCACACGCGCGCGCTCAAGGCGGCGATCTGGGCGCCGGGCGGGCTCTCTTCCGACGGCAGCTCGATCTTCGCGGTCACCGGCAACGCGCCGCCCGGCACCACCCCGTGGGGCGACGAAGAGGCAGTGATCCGACTCGCGCCCGGCCCGAAGTACGATCCGACCGATCTGACCAGCCTCTTTTATCCGACCGATTGGATGAACCTCGACACCAACGACATCGATCTCTCCGGCTCGGGCGCGCTGCTCGTCGACGTGCCGGGCGCGACGCCGTCGAAGCTGGTGGTGGCGCTCGGCAAAGATGGCAAGGCCTACCTGCTCGATCGCTCAACCCTCGGCGGAATGGGCGGCGCGCTCGCCTCGACTGCGGTGGCTTCGAACGAGATCATTCAAGCGGCCGCGACCTACGCCACCAGCCAGGGAACCTACGTGGCGCTCAAGGCGGCGTGCCCCACCGGGCCGGGCAATCTGGTCGCGTTCAAGATCACCGCGACCTCGCCGCCCACCATCACTCCGGCGTGGTGCGCCGATCAAAAGGGCGGCGGCTCACCGATGGTCACCACCACCGACGGACACAGCCAGGCGGTGGTGTGGGCGAGCGGCACCGAGCAGGAGAGCGGCGCCGGCGACTACCGCCTGCACGGCTTCGACGGCGACACCGGCGCGGTCGTCTATGACGGCGGCGGCGCGGGCGACGTGATGAGCGAGGTGCGCCGCTTCTCGACGCCGATCGCCGCCAAGGGACGCATCTTCGTCGCCTCCGACGATCACCTCTACGCGTTCACCAGCCCGTAGCGCCCATCACGGTCGCGCCGGCTCGCCCGCGGCGATCAAATAACGAGCAAACCATTCGGCGGCGAGCCGCCCCACCTCCTCGAGCGCGCCCGGCTCTTCGAACCGGTGGCCGGCGTCGCGGATCGCCACCAGCTCGGTTTCGCCGCCGAGCCGACCGAGCACAGCGCGATTGTGAGCCAGGCCGGAGGCATCGTCGCCGCCGACCAGGAGCAAGGTCGGCGCGCGCACGCGGGCGAGCGGGTCGCCGGCTAGATCGGGACGGCCGCCGCGACAGACCACCGCGCCGAGCTCGCTCGGCCGCGCCGCCGCCGCCAGGAGCGCTGCCGCCGCGCCGGTCGACGCCGCCATGCAGCCAATCGGCAGGCCGGAGGTGGTCGGCTGCGCCACCAGCCAATCGATCGCATCGATCAGCCGCTCGCCGAGGAGCTCGATGCCGCGTCGCGGATCGTGGCTGCGCGCGGCGAGCGCCACCTCGTCCTCGCTGATCAGATCGACGAGCAGGGTGCCGAAGCCGGCCTCGCGGAGAAGCTCGGCGAGGAAGCGCTGGTTGGTGCTGAAGCGGCTCGAGCCGGTCCCGTGCGCGAGCAGCACCAGCCCGCGCGCGCCCGGACGGATCGCCAGCTCGCCGCCGAGGGTCATCGAGCGGGTCGGGATCGCGACCGCTTGGCCTTCGAGCTCGTCTGCGAGCGGCTCGCCGGGGCCGCCCGGATTCAGCCAGGCGCGCACCTCGTCATCGCTCACCTGACGGAAGTCGCGATACCACAGACCGATCGCGATCAGCTCGTCGGGCTCGAGCACGCAGGCCAGCTCGTCCACCTCGCCGCGCAGCGCTTCGATCGACTCGCGCGCGCCGACCGGCGCCGCGAACACCAGGTGCGCCGGGTGATGCGCTCGGGCGCAGAGGATCGCCGCGCGTGCGGTGCCGCCGGTGGCCAGCCCGTCGTCGATGAGAATCGCGGTGCGGCCGGCGAGCGGAGGCAGCGGGCGGCGGCGGCGATAGCGCCACACCAGCCGCTCCACCTGACGCGCCTCGCGAACGGCGATCCGCTCGAGCGCTGCGGACGAGATGCCGAGCGCCTGGCAGGCGGTCTCGTCGACGTAGCGCGCGCCCCCCTCGGCGATCGCGCCCACGCCGAGCTCGGGCTGATCCGGCGCGCCGAGCTTGCGCGAGACCAGCACGTCGAGCGGCGCGTCGAGCCGGCGCGCCACCTCGGCGCCGACCGGCACCCCGCCCCGCGGCAGCGCCAACACCACCGGCCGCGCCACGCGCAGGTGGATCAGCCGCTCGGCGAGCATCTGCCCGGCCTCTCGTCGATCGCGAAATTTCATACGCCGATGAAGGTAGGCCCAACGGCGACGGCGACCAGCGCGCGTGACCACTTGGACGTTACGGTCCGCGCGACCTGGAATTTTCAATAGATCGAAAAGGGGTCGTGTCCCCCGTTGATCGGGGGGCGGGGGGGACGAGGGTGAAAAGGGAGGGTGGATGATCGAGCGGGTGCCGGTCGAGCGGCGGATTTGTCTCGACGACTACGCCGGGTTCGTGCCGCTGGCGGTGGCGGTCGGGGAGCTGCGGTCGCGGGCGCGCGAGCTTGTGCCGCGCATCGCCGGGCGGCGGGTGTGGATGGTGAGCTCGACCGCGGCGGGCGGCGGAGTGGCGGAGATGCTGCCGCAGCTCATCTCGATCCTGCGCGAGCTCGGGGTGACGGTCGAGTGGGTGGTGATCCGGCCGCGCGAGCCGGAATTTTTCGTGCTCACCAAGCGGCTGCACAACCTGATTCACGGGGTCGGCGATCCGCGTCTCGGCGCGAGCGATCACACGCTCTATCGCGCGGTGAGCCGCCGCTGCGCCGAGGAGCTGGCGCAGCTCATCGACCGCGACGACCTCCTGGTGGTGCACGATCCGCAGCCGCTCGGGGTGGGCGCCGAGCTCAAGCGCGCCGTTGGAGTGCGCGCGATCTGGCGCAGCCACATCGGCCTCGAGGAGGAGCTGCCGGCGACCCGCGCGGTCTGGGAATTTCTCCGCCCGTTCACCGAGGCCTACGACCACGCGGTCTTCAGCGCGCGCGAATATGTGCCGGACTGGCTGCTTCCGCGCACCACCATCATCGCGCCGGGGATCGATCCGCTCGGCCACAAGAACCGCGAGCTCAAACCGCACAAGCTCGTCGGGATTCTCTGCGACAGCCGCCTTTCGCAGGCGCACGCGCCGGTGCTCACGCCGCCCTTTGGCGAGCCGGCGCGGCGGCTCCGTCCCGACGGGCGCTTCACCGAGGCGGCGGAGACCGACGAGATCGGGCTCCTCTACCGTCCGATCCTGACGCAGATCTCGCGGTGGGATCGGCTCAAAGGTTTTTTGCCGCTGCTGTCCGGCTTCGTCGAGCTCAAGCGGCGCGCGCGCACGGGCGAACGGCCGGCGCGCGATCGGCGCCGCCTCGAGATCGCGCGGCTGGTGCTCGCCGGGCCGGATCCGGGCGGCGTCGCCGACGATCCGGAGGCGCGAGCGGTGCTCGAGGAGCTCGGCGCCGCCTGGCGCGCGCTCGAGCCGCCGATCCGCGACGACATCGCGCTCGTGACCTTGCCGATGGGCTCGCGCAAGGAGAACGCGCTGATGGTCAACGCGCTTCAGCGCTCGTCGGTGGTGGTGATCCAGAATTCGCTGCGCGAAGGGTTCGGTCTGACCGCCACCGAGGCGATGTGGAAGGGCGTGGCGGTGCTCGCCTCGTGCGCGACCGGGCTGCGCCTTCAGGTGCGCGATCAGCTCGACGGGCGGCTGGTGCGCGATCCGCTCGACGCCGCCGAGCTCGCCCGCACCCTCGACGAGATGCTGAGCGCGCCGCACCGCCGCGCCGCCTGGGGTCGAAGCGGCCAGCGCCGGGTGCTCGACGAATTCTTGGTCTTCTCTCAGGCGATGAAGTGGCTGCGGGTGTTCGCCGAGACGGCGTCGCGGCGGTGAAACGAGCGCGAGGTGGAATCAGCGCGCGGGCGGAAAGATCTCGCGCATCCGCCGGGCGAGGCGCAAGCTGCCGGCGATCTTGAGCCGGCCGCCGAGATAGGCGGCGGCGCCGTCGAGCTGGCCGTTGACCATCCGCAGATAGTCGCTCCCATTCATGGTGAGGATCGCGTCGGCGTGCCGGGGCGCGCCGTCGAGGACCCGCATGGTGCCGTCGTCGACGATCACTTGATAGGTGCCCTGCGCGCCGAGATCGAACTGATAGACCACGTGCATTCCGCGCGCGGCTTTCGGCACGAAGCGCTGGCCGAGCGTGCCGAAATATTCGGCGACGCTGCCGACGAGCGGCGGGTGGTGGTGAGCGCCGCCGCCGAGCTCGGGCGAGACGATCGAACGGGCGCGGCTGCCGAGGCTGTCGGCCGCGCTCGGAGCCAGGCTCGCAGGCGTGCCGCGATCGCAGGCGGCGAGCGAAAGCGCGCAGGCGAGCGTGAGCGTCACGGCAATGCGGCGGGCGCGGCGCATTCCGGAAGTGTAGCGCGATCGGCGTCGGGCAGCGCAAGCGCGGGCGGATCGGCGTAGCCGTCGAAGAGCCGCCCGAACAGCCGCGCCGGATCGACCCGCTCGAGGGTGAAGACCAATCCCGCAGCGGCGAGCAGCGACAGCACCACCGCGGCGAGCGCGATCGACGACAGGAGCGCCGCGCCCGGCACCGCGTTGTGGATGAGCACGCGCGAGAGCACCACCGCGACCATCCCCTTTGGCACCAGCGCCGCGGCGGTGGCGGCGTCGCGCTTGACCGTCGAGCGCGGCAGGCTGAGCCGCACCACCAGCGGGCGCACCGACTGCACGAGCAGGATGATGATCGCCGCGGCGAGCAGCGCCTGCCAATCGGTCAGGCGGATGAGCACGCCGACGAACAGAAAGAAAAAAGTCTTGAGCATGAACGACAGCTCGTGGACGAAGTAGAGCTCCTCGGTGGTGAGCGCCGACGGACGGTTCTGCGCCAGCCGCGCCAGGCCGGGCAGGCCCTTGACGTTGGCGAGCACCAGCCCGAACACCAGCGCCGCCATCGGACCCGACAGCCCGAGCCAGTCGGCGCCGCCCACCATCCCGAACAGGATCGCGATCGTCCCCAGGTGATCTTTGCGCACGTGGCGCTCGAGGTGCGCGCGCACCCAGATCCAGCCGGCCGCGCTCGCCGCGCCGAAGGCGACGGTCGCCACCAGCACCAGCAGCGCGCGCTCGACGGTGGCGCCGAGCCGCACCCGCGCGATCGAGTGAAACGACAGGAGCGTGAGAGTGACGACGATGCACAGGACATCGGTGAGCCCGGCCTCGACGGTGAGCACCGCCGACACCTTCTCGCCCACTTTGATCGCGCGCACCATCGGCACCATCACCGACGCGCCGGTGCCGCCGAGCACCGCGCCGAGGATCGCCGCCGCCACCCACGGCTGCGAAAAACCAAAGTGCACCACCAGGGTGATGAGCGCGATTGACGAGAGAAAGGTAATCGAGGTGAGCAGCAGCGCGGCCCGCAGCCCGCGCGCGAGCTTGCCGACCTCGAGCGTGGTGGCGCCGTGAAAGACGATGATCACCACCGCCGCCTGGGTGAACAGCCGATCGGCCGAGCCGAGGCCGGCGCGCTCTTCCCAGCCGAACGCGTGTCCGAGCACCAGCCCGGCCGCGATCAAAAAGAGCTGGTCGGGGATGTGCGTCCGCTCGTAGACCGTCTCGAGCAGGTACGCGCCGAGGAGCACGATCCCGAGCACCGCCAGAACGGCCGAGGGGCCCACCGCGTCACTTTATCACGGCGCCGGCTGGCTCGATCACCCGAGGTCGGCTGACCCCAGCGCGCGCTCGGATCGCGCGGGTTCCCGTCGCTGAGGGAGCTGGGGTCAACCGGCGACAGCGACGGGGACAACAGAGGGAATTCCCAGCGCGTGTTCGTGGTGGGATCGTGTCGGCATGCGCGTACTGGTTGGCGTCGGAATTTCTGTTTTTGCGGCGGCGCTTTTCGGCGGCTGCGGGCCGAGCAGTCAGGGAGGGACCCATCATCCCGATGGCGGCTCGCCGATGCAGCTCGTCTCGATCGCGGTCAGCCCCGCGGACGCCACCATCGCCGTCGAGAGCGGGGTCGCGATGCCGCTCACCTACTCGGCGGTCGGCACCTTCGCCGATGGTCATCAGGCGCCGATCGCCGACGCCACCTTCGCGCTCGACGACGCGGCGCAAAAGCTGGCGGCGCTCTCGGGCGCGCAGCTCACCGCCTCGGGCACCGCCGCCGGCAAAGGGCAGGTGAGCGCGAGCTCGGGCGGCGTCACCGGCGCGACCTCGGTGACGGTCACCGTCCACGACGTGCACGTCGATCCGAGCGCGCCCGCCGACGCGCCCACCAAATTTTCCGGCGCGGCGATGACCGGATCGTTTTCGCCGCTCATCGACTATCCGCTCGACGGCGCGGTGATGCCGTCGACGGTCAAGGCGCCCGACGTGCAGTGGGAGGGCAACGCCAACGCGGGCGATCTCTATCGGGTCAAGCTGGTGGCAGGCGGCGCCACCGTCGAGAGCTATCTCGCCAACGCGGCCGGCTTCACCTTCGAGTCGCAGCCGCTCGCCGCCGATTGGGCGCTCCTGCTCGCGTCGAGCAATGGCCAGCCGATCGCCGTCACCGTCGACCATTACGATCCGCAGACGGGGGTGCAGGGCTCGCAGGCGGTGTCGGTTCGCCCGATCACCGCCAACGTCACCGGCGTCATCTACTACTGGGATCTGTCGGAGGGAAAGATGCAGCGGCTCGACGCGAGCGGCCGCGCGCTGGCGATCCCGAGCCCGCCTGTGAGCCCGAACCCGAGCGAAGCCGGCGATCGCTGCGTGGCCTGTCACGAGATCAGCCGCGACGGGCGCTATCTCGCGGCCGAGCTGTGGGGCGGCGGCGACGGCTCGGCGGTGTTCGATCTGTCGAGCCCGAACATCAGCGCCGATCCCGCGCCGACCTTGGCGCCGCTCAACAGCTACAGCTCGCTGTTTGCGACCTTCAACCCCGACGCCTCGCGCCTGCTCATCAACAGCGGCAACGCGCTCGGCCTGATCGATCCGAAAAACGGCATGTCGCTCGCGACCAGCGGCACTCCGCTGCCGACGGCGAACGCGGCCCATCCGACCTGGTCGCCCGACGGCAGCTTGATCGCGTTCATCACCAACACCGACGGGCCGTGGGCGGTCGACTACACCCAGGGCGACGTGGCGACCATCCCGGTGACCGGCCCCGACACCTTCGGGCCGGCGCAGACGCTGGTGGCGAGCTCGACCGGCGATCCGGCGTTCAAGGCGCCGTCGTGGCCGAGCTTCACCCCGGACTCGCAGTTCATCGCCTACGCCGCCGGCACCAACAGCCGCGGCCGCAACTCGGTCGGCACGCCGCCGACGGAGGTGGTCTATCCCGGCGCGCTGTTCCTGGTGAATCGCGCAGGCGGCGCGCCGGTCAAGCTCGACGGCGCGTGCAGCTCGCAGAGCGACTGCTACCTGCCGAACTTCAGCCCGTATGACTCGGGCGGCTACTTCTGGATGGTGTTCTACAGCCTGCGCGACTACGGCAACGCGCAGGCGGGCACCAAGGGCACCAAGCGCCGCCAGCTCTGGGTGACCGCGATCGACAAGTCCAAGCTCGGCTCCGGCGACCCCAGCTCGGTGCCCTACTGGCTGCCCGATCAAGATCCCAAGACCGAGAACATGAGCGCGTTCTGGGCGGTGCCGCCGCCGCTCCAGTAGCGCTCGTTTCAGAATCGCGTCCCCAGCTCGATCGAGGCGTTGCCCGGCGACACCGAGGCGCCGACGTGCAGACGCGTGTCGGCGAGCACGTAGCCGGCGCTGGCGGCGATGATCACGCCGGCCGCTTGCAGCCACGAGGCGAACACCAGCGGTGAGGTCCAGTCGGGCGTTCGATCGTGAAAGCCGACCACCGCCGGTCCGATCACCGGCACGAAGTCGAACGCACGATTGCTCGCGTCGGTGGCCGCGTAGTGGGCGATCGCGATCGCCTCGCCGGCGCCGAAGAGGATCGCGCCGAGCGCGATGGTCGAGATCAGATCGCGCTGCACCGCTCTCTCCACCGGCGTGAGCGGCTCGGGCGGCGGCGGCTCGACGAGCGGATTGGCCGCGGCCGGGAGCTGCCGACAGCCGCACGCAGGCTCGATCGCCTGAGCGGAAGGCGCGGCGCCCTCGGTGCAGACCTGCGCGTTCGCGCGCGCGCTCAAAGAGAACAGGATCGCGATCCCAAGGCCGATGAGCGTTCGCATGGGCGCCTCCTGCGGCCCGTTGTGCGCGCTCTCCCAAGCACCGCCACTCGGTCCGAAACCTGATTCGATGTACCATTCTCCGAGCATCGTTTTTCGATTATGGAAATATCCGGCTCAAACGCGTCGCATCGGCCGAGCGAGGCCGGAGAGGGCCATGGATCGCGGATTCGCGGGCGCAATGCCGGCGCGATTCGATTGCGGCGCGCTTCGCCGCGTCTAGACGCTGCGAAAGGAGGTGAAACATGCATCGCTTCGGAAGGATCGTGTGGGCGCCCGGAGCAGGTTGGCTGGCCGGGTGCGTCTTCTTGGCCGGCCTGGGCGGCTGCTTCGCCGAGGACCCGCCGCGCATCGCGCCCGAGCTGGTCGACTCGGTGCAGGTCACCCGGATCGAGCCGGGTCCGTCGTGCCAGACGCTCGGGGCCGTCGAGGGACGCTCGAGCGATGACGACGACAGTTATCCGTCGGCCTACGAAGCGGTGCGCGAGCGGGCGGCGCTGCGCGGCGGCAACTACGTCGTCATCGACGCGATCTCGGGGCCGATGATGGCGCCGGGCGGCGTCTACGACGCGTCGATCACGATTCGCGGTCGGCTTTATGGTTGTTCGGTGGGACTGCCCTGGGCGTCGGCGCGCGTGCCCGCCCCGCAAGCCTACGTGGCCGAGGCGCCGGCCTGCGGCGCGCCGTAACGGAGCCGGCTATTTCTCGCCGAGGCCGAGCCAGGCGCGCAGCGCGCGATTGGCCAGCTCGTCGAGAGAGGCGCCCTCGGATTCGGAGAGGCTGCCGAGGCCGCCGACCACGTCGCGATCGAGCCGGACGCTGACCGGTCCGAGAGGCTTGGGAGCCGGTGCCGCTTTGTGGCGCGCCACGTGCGGCTCGGGAGAGGTCCAGTCGGCCCGCGTGAGCGGCTGCATCGGGTCGTAGATGAACCGGCCCGCCGCTTCGTCGTAGTCGAGGAGCTTCGGAATCGCGAGCGCCTCGCTCTTCGGCGATCGCTCGCGGGCCTGGAGCTCGAGCTCGGGGCGAAACTGCTTGATCAGGCTAGGCAGGAGAATCGCGCCCTCGACGGGGAGATAGCAGCGGTTGCCCTGCGGCGCGTGCTGCGCGGCGATGAGCGCGCGCTCGAGCAGCTCGGGCGCCGGCGCGCCCGGCTCGCACAGCTCATCGAGCGCGTGCGAGGCGGCGCGCAGCTCGGTCTTGCACGCCGAGCACTGGTTGCACGATTCGACGTAGAGAAATCGGATCGCGCTCTGCGCCGCGCGCGCGATGCTGCGCGAATCATCGAGCACCCAGAAGCCGGCCGCGCCG